>NZ_JBEZFI010000006.1:0-37807 GCF_040649295.1 Micromonospora sp. NPDC048999
GCCGGCAGAAGACGGTCAACCGGGCACACGCGAGAATCCGTGCTTGCGGCGAACGAGCCATCGCCACGCTCAAGACCTGGAAAATCCTGGCCAAGTTGCGCTGCTGCCCACGCCGCGCCACCGCAATCGTGCAGGCCATCCTCGTCCTGCACCACGTCGAAGCGAACCGCTACGCAGGATGAAAATGGCTCAATGACTACGGAGGGTAGTGCTCGCCCTTCGAAGAGCGGATGAGAGTGATATGCCCCTGAGGCATAAATATGCCTCAGGGGCATATCGGTCTCAAGGAGGGTGTCCCCTCGCCCGCGACACGCCGGTGTCGCTACCCATGTCAAAGGTCCTCCAGCGCGGGGCGGGAGGACCTTCTGGGGGTGCTGTCCGGGTCAGGCCACGGGACCGATCTGCTTCGCCAGGTCGACGAAGGCCTGCCACGACGAGGGGTTGAAGTGGAGGATGCCGCCCTCCCGGTCCTTGGTGTCGCGCACCAGCACGACGCCCGGCAGATTGTCGGCGACCTCTACGCATGACCCGCCGTTGTTGCCGCTCTTCGTGCTCTTGCGCCACTGCGCGCCGGTCATGTCCATGATCCTGCCGCTTTCCTGATCAGGTCCAGGGATTGGGCACCGGACAGGGCCTCACCCCTGATGCGCTCCCATCGCCGACTCAGCGTAGCAACCTGCGCAGCATCATTTTCGATGTGCGCTCGCGCTTGACTGTCGGCGTGGGCGACGTGCTCCCCGGTGGGCAACTCGGCGATGATGAAGCCTCCGCCGAGGCCCGGATACATGCCGACATCCTTCGGCACCACATGCACCTGCATTGAGGGCAACGCCGCGCAGGTGGCCAAGTGTTCGACCTGCTTGCGCATCAGGTCGCGGTCACCGTACGCCGACTGGTAGAGCACCCCCTCGAAGACCACGGCGCTGAGCAACGGGGGACGGTCGCGTCGCAGGATGGTCTGCCGATCCAGCCGCGACGCGACGAGTTCGTCGACCTCGCCGGACGTCAGGGGCTCGCCCGCGAGCGTCGCCCGTGCGTATTCCTCGGTCTGGAGGAGGCCGGGTATCCACGTGTGTTCAAACCAGCGCAGGGTGACCGCCTCGCGTTCCCAGTCGACCCACTCGCGAAGCCACTGCGGCTCGCGTCGCTTCAGGACATCGGGCCATAGGTCCCCAACGTCCCGGCCAAGGATCGTGGCCACCTGCGCGCGTCGGCGAGGTTGCGGTACGCGTCCCGGCGAGATCCAACGCGCTGCCGTCTTCGGGTCTACGCCCGTCTGAGCTGCCAGGCTCTCGGCGGTCTCGCCGGCGATGTGGGTATCCGTTGGTTCCGGTGCCGTACCAGGGAACTGCCGACGCTGCCGAAGCGCGAGCCGGGCAACAATCTGCCCGCGTGGATGCGAGAGCCGACCCGGGTGGTCCCCACGCTCCAGCCCGGCCGCCCGGGCTGGTCGACGCCAGCGCAGGAGTGGCGGGCGAACGGGGGCCGCTGGTGACCGGCGAGGAAGCCCGCGCCATCGCCATCCGGATGCGCTGATGGGCCGCCGGGTGATCCCGCACGTCCCGATGCGCCCGCTCTGGCGGTGCCGGAACTGCGGCGCGGAGTGGCCGTGCCAGCCGGCTCGGTTGGCGCTGCTCGTCGAGTATCGGGGGAACCGGACCGCACTGTTGCTCTACCTCGGTGGGCTGATGGCCGAGGCGCGGGAACAGCTTGCCCCGCTGAACCCGACCCATGCCCCGGACCTGCACCACCGTTTCATCGCCTGGGCGCGGGCGCGCGGTTAATGGTCTGCTAATGGTTGAATTTTCGGTCGCTCTCCATTGACCTGGTTCGGGGCGCGGGCCCATCATCCCGTCAAGCGGTGACGTAGGTCACAGCTTTACCCCTCCAAGGGAGACGACGATGAGCTCAACGATTGCGGACGGAGCACCCCCACCTTCCCCGATCTCGGACGAGGAACGGCTCGCGCAGCTGGGATACAAGCAGGAGCTGCGTCGCAGGCTGTCCGGCTTCTCCAACTTCGCGGTCTCGTTCTCCATCATCTCCATCCTGGCCGGCGCGATCACGTCGTACGGCATCGCCATGACGGCGGGTGGCCCGCTGGCGATCACCCTGGGCTGGCTCTTCGTAGGCGGCATGGTGATCTTCGTGGCGCTGGCCATGGCTGAGATCTGCTCGGTCTATCCCACCGCCGGGGCCCTCTACTGGTGGGCCGCCGCGCTCGCCAAGCAGAACAAGGCCGTCTGGGCGTGGTTCGTCGGATGGTTCAACTTCCTGGGCGAGGTGGCCGTGACCGCCGCGATCGACTTCGGTGCGGCGATCACCACCTCGGCCTTCCTGAGCCTCGCCTTCGACCTGGAGGTGACCGCGGGACGCACTTTCCTGATCTTCCTGGTGATCATCGCCGCGCACGGCCTGCTCAACACCTTCGGCGTCAACCTCGTACGGCTGCTCTCCGACATCAGTGCCTGGTGGCACCTCGTTGGCGTCGCGGTCATCGTCAGCGCCCTCGCGTTCGTGCCGGACCACCACAAGCCTCTCTCCGAGGTCTTTCTGGAGGTACGCAACGAGACCGGCTTCACCTTCACCGGCGCGGCCGGTTACGCGGTGCTCATTGGTCTGCTGATGGCGCAATACACCTACACCGGCTACGACGCCAGCGCCCACGTGGCGGAGGAGACGCACGACGCGGCCCGCTCCGCGCCCCGCGGCATTGTGATGTCGGTCGTGGTCTCGGTCATCGCCGGCTTCGCGCTCCTCTTCGCCATCACCTGGTCCATCCAGGACTACGAGGCCGAACGGACGACCGCGCTGGGCCTGCCCCCGGCGCAGATTTTCATCGACGCGGCGGGGCACGACCTCGGCACGTTCCTGCTCTTCATCTGCGTGGTCGCCCAGTTCTTCTGCGGCATGGCCTCGGTCACCGCGAACTCCCGGATGGCCTACGCGTTCAGCCGGGACGGCGCGCTACCCGGTTCCGCGTTCTGGAAGCGGGTCAACCAGCGTACGGGCACCCCGACCAACTCGATCTGGCTCTGCGTCACCTGCTCGACCCTGCTCGTCCTGCCGTCGCTCTGGAACACCACCGCCTATCTGGCAGCCACGTCCATCGCGGTGATCGGCCTCTACATCGCGTACGTGGCCCCGGTCTTCCTGCGTCGACGTACGCCGGACTTCCGGGTCGGCCCGTGGAACCTCGGTCGGTGGAGTGCGCCGGTCGGGTGGATCGCCGTCGTCTGGGTCGCGGTCATCTGCGTCCTGTTCGTGTTGCCGACCAGCAGCCCCATCACCGCCAGCACGTTCAACTACACGATCGTCGCGGTCGGCGTCGTGCTCGGCGGCGCCTGGCTCTGGTGGGTGCTCAGCGCCCGACGCTGGTTCACCGGCCCACGCCACAACGTGCCGGATCCGGCGATCCCCAAGCCGGCGACGGGCGTCGAGCCCGTCACCGAACCGACCGAGTAGGTTGCCCCCGGTGGCGGGTGCTCCAGTGGGCGCCCGCCACCCGGACGGACGGTGGGGAAGGGACGGCCGATGCCGAACGATGCCGGGACTGCCGAGCGGGGCGTCGCCGCCGGAGGGCCGAGCGGTTCCGGGGCATCGATGCCGGACGCCGTACCGGCCTTCCCGGTGTGGCGCCCGGTGCGCGGCGGTAACGCCTTCGAGATCACCGTCGCCCGGCTTGTCCAAGCGATCAAGCTGGGTCTGGTCCGGGTCGGCGAGCGGCTGCCCGCGGAGCGGGAGCTGGCCGAGCGGCTGCAGGTCAGCCGGGTGACCCTCCGGGAGGCGATAGCGGCGCTGCGCGACGCCGGCTACCTGGAATCCCGGCGCGGACGCACCGGCGGGACCTTCGTCCGCTCGGCGCTGCCCGCCCCCGTCGCAGGCGGGGGCCCGGACGCCGGTGAGTTGGCCCGCGAGATGGGCGAGCGGCTGCCCGACGCGCTCGACTTCCGGCGGGTACTCGAGTCGGGTGCGGCCGGGCTGGCCGCCAACCGCAGCCTGCCGGCAGTCGAGCGGCAGGCGCTGGTGGCCGCCCTGGCCGCCTCCCGCGACCGCGATCCGGCCAACCGTCGGGTCGCGGACTCCCGGCTGCACCTGGCGATCGCCGCGGCCAGCGGCTGCCGGTCATTGGCCGCAGCTGTCGCCGACGTGCAGTTGACCCTCGACCGGCTCCTCGCCGCGATCCCGGTGATCACCCGAAACCTCGATCACTCCGACGCCCAGCACACCCGGATCGTCGACGCGATCCTGGCCGGCGATCCGAACGGCGCCCGGCTGGTGATGGAGGAGCACTGCGACGCCACGGCGGAGCTGCTGCGCGGTCTGCTCGGCTGAGACGGGGCCACCGCCCATTGACGGATCCAAAGGTTCGGTAGTAGACCTTTCCCATGGAGGCGTACCGATGAGGAAAGCCCCGCTCCCGCTGAAACAACTCCGCGCCGCGGTCGCCGACGGCGAGATCGACACGGTGGTGCTGGCCCTGACCGACATGCAGGGGCGGCTCCAGGGCAAACGGTTCCACGCGCCCTACTTCCTCGACCAGGTGGTCGCGCACGGCAGCGAGGGCTGCAACTACCTGCTCGCCTGCGACGTCGAGATGAACACCGTCGACGGGTACGCGATGTCCAGCTGGGCGCGCGGCTACGGCGACTTCGCGTTCAAGCCCGACCTGGGCACCCTGCGCCGGATGCCGTGGCAACCGGGCAGCGCGCTGCTCCTGGCCGACCTGGAGTGGCTGGACGGCTCCGGCCCGGTGGTCGCCTCGCCCCGGCAGATCCTGCGCCGGCAGCTCGACCGGCTGGCCGGGCATGGGCTGACCGCGTACGCCGGGACCGAGCTGGAGTTCGTGCTGTTCCGCGACTCGTACGAGGAGGCGTGGCGGCGCGGCTACCGCGACCTGACCCCGGCCAACCAGTACAACGTGGACTATTCGCTGCTCGGCACCGCCCGGGTGGAGCCGCTGCTGCGCCGGATCCGCACCGAGATGGCCGGGGCGGGACTGACCCCGGAGAGCGCCAAGGGTGAGTGCAACCTCGGCCAGCACGAGATCGCCTTCCGCTACGACGAAGCCCTTGCTTGCGCCGATAACCACGTCGTCTACAAGAACGGGGCGAAGGAGATCGCCGCCCAGGAGGGCATGTCGATCACCTTCATGGCCAAGCCGAACGCCCGCGAGGGCAACTCCTGCCACATTCACTTCTCGCTGCGCGACGCCGACGGCCGCCCGGTGCTGCCCGGCGACGGACCGGCGCACCTGAGCGTGACCGGGCAGCGGGTGCTGGCCGGGCTGCTCGCCACCCTGCGCGAGTTCAGCCTATTCTCCGCCCCCAACGTCAACTCCTACAAGCGTTACCAGCCGGGCTCGTTCGCGCCGACCGCCCTGCGCTGGGGCGTCGACAACCGCACCTGCGCGCTGCGGCTGGTCGGGCACGGCCCGGGCCTGCGGGTGGAGAACCGGACGCCTGGCGCCGATGTCAACCCGTACCTCGCGATCGCCGCGCTGGTGGCCGGGGCGGTGCACGGCATCGAGCGGGAACTGGCGCTGGAGCAGGAGTGCACCGGCAACGCGTACAACGAAGCGACCGCCGAGCGGGTGCCCGGCACCCTCCGCGATGCCCTAGCCCTCTGGGAGTCCTCCGAGCTGGCTCAGGACGCCTTCGGCCCCGAGGTGGTCGCCCACTACGCCAACCTGGCCCGCGTCGAGCTCACTGCCTTCGACTCCGCCGTAACCGACTGGGAACTGTCCCGTGGCTTCGAACGCCTCTGATCCGCCGTGCCGTTCAGAAGGAGGCCACGTGACCGAGGTGCGGAATCCGGCTACTGGGGAGGTGGTCGGGGCGGTTCCCGGCACCTCGCTGGGGGAGACGGATGCGGCTATTGGGAGGGCGGCCCGGGCGTATGAGGCGTGGCGGGAGGTGGCGCCGGGGGAGCGGGGGCGGGTGTTGCGGCGGTTCGCCCAGGTGGTCGACGCGCATCTTGAGGAGTTGGCGCTGCTGGAGGTGCGGAACGTCGGGCACACCATCGGCAACGCCCGCTGGGAGGCGGGCAACGTCCGGGACGTGCTCGACTACTACGCGGGCGCGCCGGAACGGCTGACCGGGCGGCAGATCCCGGTGCCCGGCGGGCTCGACGTCACCTTCCACGAGCCGCTCGGCGTGGTCGGCGTGATCGTGCCGTGGAACTTCCCGATGCCCATCGCCGGCTGGGGTTTCGCCCCCGCCCTCGCGGCCGGCAACACGGTCGTGCTCAAGCCGGCCGAGCTGACCCCACTCACCGCGCTGCGCCTGGCCGAGTTGGCCCTCGACGCCGGGCTGCCGGAGGGCGTGTTCACCGTGCTGCCCGGCAAGGGAAGCGTGGTGGGGGAGCGGTTCGTCACCCACCCGGCGGTCCGCAAGGTCTGCTTCACCGGCTCCACTGAGGTCGGCACCCGGATCATGGCCGGCTGCGCCGCCCAGGTGAAGCGGGTGACCTTGGAACTGGGCGGGAAGTCCGCCAACCTGGTCTTCGCCGACGCCGACCTGGAGAAGGCGGCGGCCACCGCGCCGTACGCGGTCTTCGACAACGCCGGCCAGGACTGCTGCGCCCGCTCCCGGATCCTGGTCCAGCGCCCGGTGTACGACCGCTTCCTGGAACTGCTCGAACCGGCCGTGCGTGCGTTCCGGGTCGAGGATCCGGCGGCCGAGACCGCGGAGATGGGCCCGCTGATCTCCGCCGGCCACCGCGACCGGGTCGCCGGGTACGTCGACGGGGCGAAGGTGGCCTTCACCGGCTCCCGCCCCGACGGTCCCGGCTTCTGGTACGCCCCGACGGTGCTGCTCGCCGACTCCCCGGCCGACCGGCACTGGCGCGAGGAGATCTTCGGCCCGGTGGTGTCGGTGCTCCCCTTCGACGACGAGGCCGACGCGATCCGACTGGCCAACGACACCGAGTACGGACTCTCCGGCTCCATCTGGACCCGGGACGTGGGCCGGGCGATCCGGGTGGCCCGGGCGGTGGAGTCCGGCAACCTCAGCGTCAACTCGCACTCCTCGGTGCGCTACTGGACCCCGTTCGGCGGGATGAAGCGTTCCGGCCTGGGCCGGGAGCTCGGTCCGGATGCGCTGCACGCCTTCACCGACGTCAAGAACGTGTTCATCAGCACGGAGGAGTGACATGCAGGGTCGACTGACGGACCGGGTCGCCGTGGTGACCGGGGCGGGCAGCGGGATCGGGCTGGCCACCGCACGGCGGTTCGCCGCCGAGGGGGCGCGGGTGGTCTGCGTCGACATCGACGCCGAGGCGGGCAAGCGGGCCGCAGACGAGGTGGGCGGCGAGTTCGTGGCGTGCGACGTGGCCGACGAGGGGTCGGTCCGGGACCTCTTCGACGGGGTGGCCGAGCGGCACGGCCGGGTCGACGTCGCGTTCAACAACGCCGGCATCTCCCCGCCGGACGACGACTCCATCCTGGAGACCGGCCTGGACGCCTGGGAACGGGTGCTGCGGGTCAATACCACCAGCGTCTACCTGTGCTGCAAGTACGCCATCCCGCACATGCGCCGCCAGGGTAAGGGCTCGATCATCAACACCGCCTCGTTCGTCGCGCTGATGGGGGCGGCGACGTCGCAGATCGCGTACACGGCGAGCAAGGGCGGGGTGCTGGCGATGACCCGGGAGTTGGGCGTGCAGTTCGCCCGGGAGGGCATCCGGGTCAACGCGCTCTGCCCCGGCCCGGTCGCCACCCCGCTGCTGCTGGAGCTGTTCGCCAAGGACCCGGAGCGGGCCGCCCGCCGGCTCGTACACGTGCCGATGGGCCGGTTCGGCAACCCCGAGGAGATCGCCGCCGCGGTTGCCTTCCTGGCCAGCGACGACGCGTCGTTCATGACCGCCGCGCAGTTCGTGGTGGACGGCGGGATCACCGGCGCCTACGTGACACCGCTATGAGGCGACCGCTGATCGGGATCACCGCGTACGCCGAGCCAGCCGGCTGGGCGGTGTGGCGCGACGTCCCGGCGGTGCTGGTGCCGCAGGCGTACGTCCGGGCGGTGACCGCCGCCGGCGGCCGGGCCGTGGTGCTGCCCCCGGACGACACCGACGCGGACGTGCTGCGGGTCCTCGACGGGCTGCTGCTGGCCGGCGGCGCGGACGTCGGCCCGGAGCGGTACGGCCGGCCGCCGGACCCCCGTACCGAGAGCCGGCCGGACCGGGACGCCGGCGAGCTCGCGCTGCTGAACGCCGCGCTCGCCGCCGACCTGCCGGTCCTCGGGGTGTGCCGGGGCATGCAGCTGCTCGCGGTCGCCCACGGCGGCGCGCTGCACCAGCACGTGCCGGACCTGGTCGGCCACGACGGCCACCGCCCGGCCCCCGGCGTCTACGGCGCGCACCCGGTCCGGTTCGCCCCCGGCAGCCTGGCGGGGACGACGATGGCCGGGGTTGACCGGGTCAACTCCTACCACCACCAGGCGGTGGCCGACCCGGGTAGCCTGACCGCAACCGGCTGGGCCGACGACGGGGTGGTGGAGGCGGTCGAGGACCGCAAGCGGCGCTTCCTGCTCGGGGTACAGTGGCATCCGGAGAACGACATCGATCCCCGCCCGGTCACCGCGCTGGTCCGCGCCGCCGGCCAGCCGACCAGTCCGATGGGAGGTTTGCGGTGATCGGGCGCAATGCCTCCTCGCCCACGACACGCCCAGGTCAGCTGCCGCAGGCCAGGGTCCCGGCCATCGCCGCGACGCGGCGGGCGAGCCGGGCGGCGGCCTCCCGCAGCTCCGGGGGCTCCAGCACCTCCGCCTCGAAACCCAACCGGGCCACGTGTACGGCGAGCCAGTCCAGGTCATCCCCGCCAACGACGAGTACGCACCACCCGTCGCGGTCGTCCTCGACCCGCGCCACCTGGGGTGGCACCAGTTCGCGTACCCGGTCGGGCCGGGCCTGCACCCGGACCCGGGCGAGATACCGGTACGGCGCCTCGGTCACGGACCGTTGCACGTAGGCGACCGGGTCCGGATGCTCCCTCGCCCGGAAGCGCCAGGTCGTCGCCACCACCTCGCGCATCCGGTCCAGTCGGAACGTGCGCCAGCCGTCCCGGTCGACGTCCCAGGCCATCAGGTACCAGCGGCGGCCGGTGGTGACCATCCGTACCGGCTCGACCGTGCGCTCGCGCTCCCCGCCGTCGCGGCCGGCGTACCGGAACCGGATCCGTACGGTGTCGCGGCAGGCCCGGGCGAGCGTCACCAGCAGCTCGGCGTCGATCTCGACGCCGGGGCCGACCAGGGTGTCGGTGGCGGCGTGCACCGCCCGTACCTCGGTATGCAGCCGGGGCGGCATCACCTGGTCGAGCTTCGCGAGCGCCCGCAGTGCCGCCTCGCTCGCGCCGGCGACCGTGCCGCCTGCCGCCAGCCGCAGGGATACGGCGGTGGCGATCGCCTCCTCGTCGTCAAGGAGCAGCGGCGGCAGCCGGGTGCCCGCGCCGAGTTGGTAGCCGCCGCCGACGCCGGGCGTGGCGTGTACGGGGTAGCCGAGGGCGCGTAGCCGCTCGACGTCGCGGCGTACCGATCGGTCGGTGACCCGCAGCTCGGCGGCGAGCTCGGCGGCGGTCCAGGACGGCCGTCGTTGCAGCAGCGCCAGCAACCGCAGCACCCGCTCGGTCGTTGCCTCGACGGTCACGCGCCCATCGTTCCATGAATCTAGGAACGATCCTGTCCGCTATCTCCGGGAAGCTGGGGCAGCTCTGGGAGAGGGGTTCAGATGGCACTCGGGTGGAAACTGATCTTCGACGCGGGTGACCCGCACCGTCAGGCCGTGTTCTGGGCGGAGGCGTTGGGTTACCTGATCGAGGACAACAGCCCCTTGATCGAGAAACTGCTGGCCGCCGGTGCGGTCGACAAGGGGCAGTGTGTCGAGTTTCAGGGGCGGCTGTTCTGGCGGGACGCCGCCGCCGTCCGGCATCCCGAGGACCCGTTTGACCCGGTCAGCGGTACGGGCCTGGGCCGGCGGCTGCTGTTCAACCGCGTCCCAGAGCCGAAGGCGGTGAAGAATCGGCTTCACCTCGACATCCATGCTCATCATGGTAAGCGGGACGCGACGGTGGCCCGGTTGCAGGGGCATGGTGCGACGCTCGTCCGTCACGTCAAGGAGCCCGGGGGAGAGTGGTCTGTCCTCACCGATCCGGAGGGCAACGAATTCTGCGTTGCCTGAGCCAGGTTGAGCGCGGCGCGGTGTCCGGTCAGAGTCCCTGCCCGATTTCAACCAGATATCCGTCGGGGTCGCGCAGATAGCACCGGATCTCCGTGCCGTGGTCCTTCGGCTCGGTGAGGAAGTCCGCACCGCGAGCCTTCCACTCCTTGTAGAGCTTCCGGATGTCGGTAACCCGAACGTTCATCGCGCAGCTCAGAGAATTGGGATCCGTTGGTGCTACGGCCTGCACCGTCGGCTTGTCATCGGTTGGGCCGCCCTCGACGTTGATTATGATGTAGCTGTTGAAGAACTTCATGATCAACGGGTTGCTTTCGTGTACACAGGTAGCTCCGAATACTCGTTCGTAGTATTCGCGCGACCGATCGATATCGCGAACAATCAACAAGGTGGCGAGGAACATCCCGTCCTTGGGTTTGAAATAGTCGGGTGCCGGGTTGGCCAACGTCACAACTACCCCCTCGTTACTGGACCACCCGAAAGTGCTGGCCTTCCCGAAGAAGGCGGGCCGAAACCTCCGAGTCGCGGGCCTGTGGCGAGGGTCACCGTCGTGCCGGCGATAGGCTGTGGGTCATGACCGTCCGTGCGCCGCTGACCCCAGGCACGCTCTCCCCGTGGCGGGCGGTGCCCGCCCACATCCCGCGCCCCGAGTACGTGGGCAAGAAGCGTCCCCAGGAGTGGCGCGGTGGGCACGTGCAGACCCCGGAGACCATCGAGAAGATGCGGATCGCCAGCCGGCTCGCCGCGCAGGCCACCCAACTCGCGGGGGAGCACTGCAAGCCGGGGGTGACCACCGACGAGATCGACAAGGTGGTCCACGAGTTCCTCTGCGACCACGGCGCCTACCCGTCGACGCTGGGCTACAAGGGCTTCCCGAAGTCCTGCTGCACCAGCCTCAACGAGGTGATCTGCCACGGCATCCCGGACACGACAGTGCTCCAGGACGGCGACATCATCAACGTCGACGTCACCGCGTACATCGGTGGGGTGCACGGTGACACCGACGCCACCTTCTGTGTGGGCGAGGTGAGCGAGGAGGCCCGCCTGCTCGTCGAGCGGACCCACACGGCGATGATGCGCGGCATCAAGGCGGTCGCCCCCGGACGGCAGATCAATGTGATCGGTCGGGTCATCGAGTCGTACGCCAAGCGGTTCGGCTACGGGGTGGTCCGCGACTTCACCGGCCACGGCATCGGCGAGTCCTTCCACAGCGGCCTCTACGTGCCGCACTACGACAGCCCGCGCCCCACGGACGTGATGGAGCCGGGCATGACCTTCACCATCGAGCCGATGATCACCCTCGGCACCTACCAGTACGACATGTGGGACGACGGCTGGACGGTGGTGACCAAGGACCGTAAGTGGACGGCCCAGTTCGAGCACACCATCGTCGTGACCGACGACGGCTACGAGATCCTGACCCTGCCGTGACCGGCATCCCGGCCGCGCTGCGCGAAAATCACCACGCGGACGTCAGCGGCGGTTGGCTGCGGCCGGCCGTGTTCGGCGCGATGGACGGCCTCGTCACCAACATCGCCCTGATCGCCGGCGTCGGCGGCGGTGGCGTCTCGCCACGCAGCATCGTGCTCACCGGCGCCGCCGGGCTGGTCGCCGGCGCCATCTCGATGGGGCTGGGGGAATACACCAGCGTCCGGTCGGCCAACGAGCAGATTGCCGCCGAGGTGGCCAAGGAGCGGCGCGAGCTGGAACGGCACCCCGAGGCGGAAGCCCGCGAGCTGGCCGAGGCCTGGGTCGCCCGCGGCCTGCCCCGCGACCTGGCCGTGCAGGTTGCCGACGCGGTCCGGCACAACCCGGAAGAGGCGCTGCGGATGCACGTCCGCGAGGAGCTGGGTGTCGACCCCGATGAGCAGCCCAGCCCGTGGGCGGCGGCGATCTCGTCGTTCGTCTGCTTCTCGGTCGGCGCGCTGGTGCCGCTGCTGACCTACCTGCTCGGCTTCACCAGCCTCTGGCTGGCGCTCGGCGTCGGCGGGGTGGGCCTCTTCGTGGCCGGCGCGATCGTGGCCCGGTTCACCTACCGCCCCTGGTGGTCCAGCGGCCTACGGCAGCTCCTGCTCGGTGGCCTGGCCGCCATCGCCACGTACTTCGTCGGCACCCTCATCGGCGTCTCCGCCGGCTGACCTGCCGCGCCCGCGTCGCCCCCCAACATCGTGCTACATCCTGGATGTAGTGGCCTCGCCGTCGCATCAAGGCCACTACATCCAGGATCGAGCGTGATCTCCCGGGTCGCCCGGGGTCGCGGATCCGCACCGGCTGCGGCTTGTGCCAGTGGCTCGCTATCGAGCTGATGGCGTCAACGATTCAGGCCGGCTCGGACGGTGGCCCGAGTCGGTGGGGCCGGGACAGGTCCGCTGCCCGCTAGGGAGTTGTCCGTCCTGGCCGTGATTCGTTTGCGCCATCAGCTCCATAGGCGCTCACCAGGCATCCCTGTCGGGAGCCGGGACATGTCGCGTCCCGAAGTCCTGAGGGGCCTGCCAGCCGCAGTCGCCGGCCGCCAGGGTGCGGGTCAGGCCGCGGGACCCGGCCCGTCGGCCGGGAGCAGGCGGAAGACGCGGATTTCGCGGCCGCCGGCCCGGACCACGTACGTCCGGTACGCGGGCCACTCGGCGACCAGTCGGGTGAAGAGCCGTTCCCGCTCGTCACCGTCGATCAGTTCGGCGCGTACCGGGATCCGGCGGCCTCGGACGTCGATCTCGGCGGCGGGTTGGGCGAGCAGGTTCAGTGACCAGGCGGGCTGCTGCCGCTGCCCCCAGTTCGACCCGATCACCACGTACGCGTTGCCGTCGGGGACGTACAGCAGCGGGTTGCGGCGCGGCATGCCGGAGCGGCGGCCGGTGGTGGTGATGACCAGGGACGGCACCAGCCCGAGCGCGACCACCCGTCCCTTCGTCAGCCGGCCGACCAGCCGATCGGCCGGGACGAGCAGGCGCATCGTGGCGGCGAACCACTTCCGGTGGCCGAGCCGGCGGGCGAGGGCACGGAGAGCGGACACCCGCCCAGTCTGCCGGTCGGCCGCCCTCGGCGACAGCCCGGCAGCGAGTCCACGTCGGACGCCGCTCAAACCGAAGGGCCAGTCAATCCAGGCGGCGCTCCACCGGGAGGCGGGAGCGGGTGAGCAGCGCCGCGCCGAGCATGGCCAGCAGCGGCACGACCACCAGCACGGCGAGGGTCAGGCCGGGCACCACCAGCGGGAACGGCTCCGGGGCCGGCCACGTTTGCGCGTACCGCTGGTTGAGGGAGGTCAGGATGATGGCCGCCGAGCCGAGGCCGGCCAGGATGCCGAGGGTCGAGCCGAGCACGGCGATCACCCCGGCCTGGCAGAGCGACAGCACCCGGCGTACCCGGGGGTCGGCGCCGACTGCGGCCAGGGTGGACAGATCCCGGCGGCCCTCGGCGGCGGCGAGGCCGGTGGCCACCCCGGCCGCCCCCACGGTGATCACGCCGGAGGCGATCGCCAGCAGGAGCAGCAGCGGCTGCCGGTCCCCGCCCGGCGGCCCGTCCTCCACCTGCACAAACAGCGAAGTCGACCGGGACAGTTCGGTGACGAGCTGCGCCCGCTGGTCGGTGGTGGGCGGCGCCGGCGGTGCGACCGCGTAGCCGACCTGGCGACCGACGAGGCCGATCGCCGCCGCCGCAGGCGGGGAGAGGACGAGCCGGTCGACGGGGAGCCCGCTGTGCAGCACGTACCCGGGCAGCCTGGCGCTCGCCTCCGCGCCGTCGTCGCTGTGGCTGGCGGTGACCGTCACCCGGCCGCCCACCACCCGCAGCGGGTCGGTGACCACCACCCCGCCCGCCCGTAGCACCCGGGTCGCGGCGGTGATCTCCTCGGCCGGGGCGCCGGTGAGGGCGGCCAGCGCGCTGCCGTCGTCCACGTACGTGGGCAGGTAGAGGCTGTTCGGATCGCGGAAGGGCGACACGCAGCGCGGGTCGGCCTGGGCCTCGGCGCGGGCGGCGGCGGTGACGACCATTCCCGGGCTGTACGGGCAGCGTCGCTCCGGCGGCAGCACGGCGTTCGTGAGGCAGTAGTCCTCCGGGGACGCCGGCCGGGCACACACGGGGGTGGCGACCGCGACGACCGTGGCGGCCGGCAGCACGGCCCGGACCCGCTGCGCGATCTCGTCGGCCGGCGGCAGGGGGGTGCCTCCGGACGCGTCGGTGCCCGTCAGCAGCGCGTGCCCCGGCGGGAGGGCCGGCTGCCACTGCGCGCGCTGCCGAGCCTCGTCGCTGGCCAGGTAAACCCCGATGGCCACGCTGCCGGCGACCGCCGCCATCACCGCCGAGATGGCCGGTGCGGCCGAGGAGCGGTTGCGACTGGCGTCGCGCAGGGCCAGCCGGGGCGTCAGCGGCAGCAGCCGTCCGGTCCGGGCGAGCAGCCCGATCAGCGTCGGGGTGCAGAAGACCAGGCCCAGTTCGCCGAGGGTCAGCCCGGCCAGGACCCCGGGTGTGCTGCTCCGGGTGGCGCCCAGCGCGGCCAGGCCGGCGCCGGCACCGGTGAGCAGCACCCCGATGACCAGCCAGCGGCGGCGGTGCCGAGGTGGGTTGCGTCGGCCGGCGAGGCCGGCCACCACGTCTTGTCGGGCGGCGGTCCAGGCCGGGGCCAGCGCGGCCAGTACCCCGGCCAGCACCGCCACCGCGGCGATCGCGGCCAGGGCCGCGGGGAAGACCCGGTATCCGCCGAGGCGGGCGAAGACCAGATGCTGCTCGACGAGCGGCCGGCCGGCGAACGCCGCGCCGACCCCGAGCAGCAGCCCGAGCGCCGCCCCGCCCGCGCCGAGCACCACCCCGTCGGCGAGCACGATCCGGCGCAGGTGTGCGGGGTCCCCGCCGGCGACCGCCACCAGGGCCAGGTCCCGCCGGCGCCGGCGTACGCCGACCGCGAAGGACGGGCCGACCAGCAGCACCACCTCCAGCAGGCCGAGCCCGCCGATCAGCACGGCGTTGCTGGCCTGCTCCGGGCCGGGTAGCCCCGGGCCGCCGGTGAACGGCTCCGCCCGCCCGGGCAGCGGGGTTCGGGCGGACACCACGATGCCGTGCTCGTTGAGCCGGTCCACCAGCGCCGGGTCGAGCGGGCCGGGCACGGACACCAGCCAGCTCTCGTCGGGCGGCTCCACCGGTCCGGGCGGGGCCTCCGGGTGCAGCGCCACCACCTCCCGCAGGTTGTCCGGGAACTCCGCCACCCCGACCACCGTGTACCTGGCGCCGTCGGTCGTGCGCACCGGCTCGCCGAGGCGTACGCCCAATCGGCGCAGCGCGGCCGGGCTGACCGCGATCTCGTCGGGCGCGGTCGGCCGGCGGCCGTCGTGCAGCGTCGCGAGCGGACGGGTGAGCGGGTCGTTGAGGTCGACGGCCCGTGCGCCGAACGAGACGAACTGGCGGCCGATCCGTACGTCGAACGAAACCCAGCGGCGCAACCGGGTGACCCGGCTGCCGGCGGGCAGCAGCGTACGGATCTCGTCCGCCGTCACCGAGCGGGTCCGGGGCACCGGATCGCCCTCGACCGGCCAGAAGTTCTCTCCCCAGGCGTCCTGCGTCACCGCTTTCGCGGACGTCCAGCGCAGCTCGGCGTCGGCCGCGCCGAGTTGGCGGTCCAGCCGTTCGGCCGGGGTGAGTCCCGCCATGTCCCAGCTCGCGGCGGCGAAGCTCAGCGCCAGCACGGGCAGCGCGATCATCGCCAGCACCAGCGCGGTACGCCCGCGCGCCCGGCGGGCCTCGCGCCGGGCGATGCGCAACGCGGCCCGCCACGAACCGAGCGCGGCGGCCAGTCGGCCCCGGCTCACCGGCCGCTGCCGGCAAGCAGTTGCTCGACGCCGACCAGCGGCGCCGTCGAGTCGACCAGGACCCCGTCCCGGAGAAACACCACCCGGTCGGCCCAGCCGGCGTGCCGTGCCTCGTGGGTGACCAGCACCCCGGCCGCGCCGGCGTCCACCCGGCGGCGTAGCAGGTGCAGCACGGCCTCCCCGGCCTGCGAGTCGAGCGCCCCGGTGGGTTCGTCCGCGAGGACCAGCCGGCGCTCGCCGACCAGCGCCCGGGCGATCGCCACCCGCTGTTGCTGGCCGCCGGACATCTGGTCGGGGAACCGGTTGGCCAGCGCGGCGACATCCACCTCGGCCAGCGCCGCCAGGGCCGCCTTCCGCGCCGCCCGGACACCGACGCCGTCGAGTTCCAGGGGCAGCGCCACGTTCTCCGCCGCGGTGAGGCTGCCGAGCAGGTTCAAATCCTGGAAGACGTAGCCGATCCGGCGGCGACGCAGCCGGGCCAGCTCGCGCGCGGCCAGCTCGCCGAGCGACTCCCCCTCGACCAGCACCTCGCCGCCGGTGGGCCGGTCCAGCCCGCCGGCGAGCGCCAGCAGGGTCGACTTGCCGGAGCCCGACGGGCCCATCACCGCCACCAGCTCGCCGGCCCGGACGGTCAGGCTGACCCCGCGCAGCGCGGGCACGGCCGCCTCCCCTGTGCCGTGGGTGCGGTACACGTCCCGCAGTTGCAGTACCTCGGTCCTCGCGCTCACCGGCGTCCCTCCCGATCGGTCTGGCCCCGGCTCACCGCCGGGCCTCCTCGTCGGCCCGGTCCACCGCCTCGGGATGGCTGATCGGCCGGCCCGGAGCGGGACGGTAGCGGACGAGGCTGGTCTCGCAGTGGTCGAGCCAGCGGATCTCCGCCTCGGCCTGGAAGATCATCGCGTCCAGCACCAGGCGCCAGGGCAGGTCCTCCGGCTTGTCGCTGGCGAACTTCAACCGGGTCAACTCCTGCAACGCGCGCATGGTCGCGCTGCGCTGGGTCTGCACCACCGAGCGGACGTCCACGCCGGGGGTGGTGAGCGCCAGGGCCAGCTTGATCGACAGCTCGTCTCGGGGCCGGTCGGCGCGGCTGATCGGGGTGGCGAACCAGAGCGTCAGATCCGCCCGCCCGGCGTCGGTGATCTCGTACGGCCGCTGCCCGCCGTCGCTCTCCGGCAGCGGGCGGACCAGGCCGTCGCGTTCCAGGCGGGCGAGGGTGGTGTAGACCTGCCCGATGTTCAGCGGCCAGGTCGAGCCGGTCGATTCCTCGAACGCGGCGCGCAGCTGGTAGCCGTACATCTGACCGCGTTCGAGCAGGGCGAGCAGCCCATGACGGATGGACATGGCCAGGAGTATGCATACCTGGTATGCGGTCCGCAACCGGTGTGCTGCGCCGAGTGAACAGGACCTCGGTTCAGGCCGACCGGCCGGGGAACGGGACGGTGATCGGAGTCACTCCAGCAGTGCGCCGCCAGCGGGTGGCCCGCACCGCGCAGTCGGTCAGCGCCGCCAGGGCCTGGTTCCGGTCGGCCCCGGTGGTGTGCGGCAGAGCCGCTCGCCAGTGGCCGGCGGCCCGCTCCTCGATCTCGACGGCCAGCTTGAGCGCGCTCGCCTTGTCGGTCACCGGGTAGGGCAGGGCGTATCCGGCCTGGTCGGCGGGGACCTGAGCGCCGCTGTCGTTGAGCTGGAGGATGAGGGCGTCCCGGCGGCTTCGGTGGGCCGCCTCCGCGGAGCGGGCGGCGGTGCGGGCCGCGCCGGTGAGGCGCACACCGATCACCCCGTACGCCCAGATGGCGGCGTACTCGGCGGCGAGCGCGTCGGCCAGGGCCTGGCCTGGCCCGGTCGGTGCGGTACGGGGGGTCACTTCAGCGCCTCCAGGTGGGTCGCCCGCGCGGCGGCGATCGAACCGAGCAGCGCGACTCGCTCGGCGGGCGCGGCGGCGCACGCCTTCGCGGCGTTCTCCCGGGCCGGCTGTTCGGCCTTGCGCAGCTCGGCCAGCAGCCCGTCCGGTTCCGTGGCCGTCACGGTCGAGGGGGCGGCGGGGGTGCCGGACGGGGCGGGGCGACCGATCACCCGGCGCAGCTCGTCGGCGTGCGCCTGATGGGCGTCGGCGATCGGGGTGAGCCGGTCGGCCAGCGTCGAGGCCGCGCCGATGGCCGCCCGGTACCGGCCGGCCAGGTCGGCGGCCTCCGCCGCGAGCGGCTCCAGCGGGTCCGGGGGTTTCGGCTTGCCGTCGAAAAGATCACAGCCGGTCAGCGGTACGGCGGCGCCGCCCAGCGCCACCAGCGCCCCGGCGCGCAGCACGTTTCGCCGGGAATGCCCCGGTGTTCCGTTGCGCTGTCTCGTCTTGCCTGTCGCCACTTGGACAAGTCAACACCATCCCCGCCGACTTGTGGGCCGGTGGCGTCCGGTGCGCCGCCGGGTCCGTCGCCCGGCCCGCGCGTTACGCTCTGCGCAGCCACCGGGCGCGGTCCGCCCCGGTGGCGTGCCGGCATGGCGGGCCAAGCGGCTCGTTCGAGAGGAAAGGGTGCGCCAGATGACGCAGCGTGGCCGTGCCACCAGGCCGACGGGGCCCTCCGGGCGACCCCGCCGGGCCGAGGGCCCCCGGGGTGGGGACCGGGGCGGCGCACCGCGCGGCGACCTGGGCGCCCGCCGGGCCCGGCTGCGCGAGGTGATCGAGCCGGTCGTCACCGCCGCCGGGTACGACCTGGAGGATCTCTCCGTCTCCCGCGCCGGCCGGCGGCACATCGTACGCGTGATCGTGGACGCCGACGGCGGGATCAACCTGGACGCCGTCGCGGATGTCTCCCGGGCGGTTTCCGCCGCGCTCGACGCGGCGGAGGAGGCCGGCGGCGACCTCGTCGCCGGCGAGTACCAGCTCGAGGTGAGCTCGCCGGGGGTGGACCGGCCGCTCACCCTGCCCCGGCACTGGCGGCGCAACGTCGGCCGGCTGGTCAAGGTGACCGTGCGCGGCGCGACGGGGGTGCCCGAGCAGCGCACCACCGGCGACCGGCAACTCACCGGCCGGGTGGTCGAGGCCGACGACGAGCGCGTGGTGCTGGAGACCGACGCCGGCCACGCGGCGCACCCGTACGACGAGCTCGGCCCCGGCCGGGTCCAGGTGGAGTTCAGCCGCCTGGACGAGCTGGCCGACGAAGAGGACATTGACGACATCGACGACGAAGATGATGTGGAGGACGAGGAGAGGTGAATATCGACCTCGCGGCGCTGCGCGCACTCGAGCGTGAGCGGGAGATCCCGTTCGACACGATCCTCGCGGCGATCGAGACCGCGCTGCTGACCGCCTACCGGCACACCGACGGCGCCGAGCCGAACGCCCGGGTGGAAATCGACCGTAAGACCGGGGCCGCCTCGGTGTACGCCGAGGAGGTGGACGAGGACGGCGCGGTGGTGCGGGAGTGGGACGACACCCCGCACGACTTCGGCCGGATCGCGGCCATGACGGCGAAGCAGGTGATCCTCCAGCGGCTGCGGGAGGCCACCGACGAGGTGCACTTCGGCGAGTACGTGGGCCGTGACGGCGACCTGGTCACCGGTGTGGTGCAGGCGCACGAGGCCCGCAAGGAGAAGGGCATCATCACCGTCGACCTGGGCAAGCTGGAGGGCGTGCTGCCGCAGTCGGAGCAGGTGCCCGGCGAGCAGCCCCAGCACGGCGAGCGGATCCGTTGCGTTGTCGTACACGTGGCCAAGGGAATGCGCGGGCCGCAGATCACGCTGTCCCGGTCGCATCCCGCGCTGGTCAAGAAGCTCTTCGCGCTGGAGGTGCCGGAGATCGCCGACGGCACGGTGGAGATCAGCGCGATCGCCCGTGAGGCGGGTCACCGTACGAAGATCGCGGTGCGCTCGACCGCGCCGGGGGTCAACGCCAAGGGCGCTTGCATCGGCCCGATGGGCCAGCGGGTCCGCGCGGTGATGAGCGAGCTGCACGGCGAAAAGATCGACATCATCGACTGGTCGGACGACCCGGCCACCTTCGTGGGCAATGCGCTCTCCCCGGCCAAGGCGCTGCGGGTGGAGGTGGTCGACCTGGCCAGCCGGACGGCCCGGGTCACCGTGCCGGATTTCCAGCTCTCGCTCGCGATCGGCCGCGAAGGCCAGAATGCCCGGCTTGCTGCCCGGCTGACCGGTTGGCGGATCGACATTCGTTCCGACGCGGAGCAGGTCGGCGGGGGCGTGCGGAGCGGGGCTGATCACGTACCCGAGCCGGGCGGCGCGATCTCGAGCAGCTAGGGGTAGACTTCCTCCAGTGGCACGACGCGCGCTGCCGGAGCGCACCTGTGTGGGCTGCCGGAAGCGAACGCCGGCCAGCGAGTTGTTGCGGATTGTCGCGGTCGGCGACGGGGCTGGGCACTTCAGCCTCCGCCCCGATCCGGCCCGCAGACTGCCGGGTCGGGGAGCGAACATGCACCCGGATCCGGCCTGCTTCGCGCAAGCGGTGCGGCGCCGCGCCTTCGGGCGGGCGCTGCGCGTCACCGGGGTCATCGATCACGGCGCGCTGGCGGAGCACGTTGACGCGCCAACCCCGACGACCGGTCAACCCGAGCGGTCGAGGGTCGCTAGCAAGGTAGGACGACCGACATGAGCACACGATGAAGTCGCAGAAATGACCAGGCTTCAAGTGCACGAGTGAGGTCGCTGCGGGTGCTGCCCGCACGACCTCGGAGTGAGGAGTGCAGTGGCAGGAAAGGCCCGCGTACACGAGCTCGCCAAGGAGCTCGGGGTCGAAAGTAAGACCGTTCTCGCCAAGCTCAAGGAGATGGGCGAGTTCGTGAAGTCCGCGTCCAGCACCGTCGAGGCGCCCGTCGCCCGACGGCTGCGTGGCGCGTTCGTGGCATCCGCCGGTGCGTCGGCGCCGGCCGCCCCGCCGGCGGCCGCGCCCACCCCGGCACCGACCCCGACGCCATCCCCAACCCCGGGTGCCCCCCGGGTCTCGGCCAAGCCGATGCCGCCCCGGCGGCCGGGGCCGCCGACCCCTGGGCCGAAGCCCAAGGCTCCGGCTCCGGTTCCGGGTCCGCCGCAGGCGGCGACCCCGGTGGCCAAGCCGGCGAGCGCGCATGACATCGAGGTGGCGGCCGCCGAGGCGCGTGCCGCCGCGCTGAAGGCCGAGCAGGAGGCCGCGGTCAAGGCCGCGCAGGCCGCTCGGCAGCAGCAGCGCGAGAACGTCCGCCGGGAGCCCCCGACCGAGGGTGGCCCCCGTCCCGGCCCGCGTCCGGGTCCGGGCGCCATGCCGCCCCGTCCGGGTTCCCCGGCTGCCGGTCGTCCCGGCGCGCCGGCCCCGGGTCCGGGCGCACGGCCCGGCGGTCGTCCGCCGGCGCGTGGCGCCGGCAACAACCCGTTCGGCATCCAGGGTGGCCAGCAGCAGCGGCCCCCGGCCGCTGGTGCGGGCGGCCCGCGGCCGAGCCCGGCTTCGATGCCGCCGCGGCCCAGCCCGGCTTCGATGCCGCCGCGGCCCAGCCCGGCCTCCATGCCGAGCCAGCGTCCGGGTCGTCCCGGCGGCCCCGGCGCGGGTCGTCCCGGCGGCGGCGCCGGTCGTCCCGGTGGCGGTGGCGGTGGCGGTGGCTTCCGTGGCGGTCCCGGTGGCGGCGGCGGTGGCGGTGGCTTCCGTGGCGGTCCCGGTGGCGGCGGCGGTGGCGGTGGCTTCCGTGGCGGTCCCGGCGGCGGCGGCGGTGCCGGTGCCGGTGGTGGCTTCCGTCCGGGTGCCCCGGCCGGTGGTGGCGCCGGTCGTCCGGGTGGCGGCGGTCGCGGCCGTGGCGGCGGCGCCGCGGGTGCCTTCGGGCGTCCGGGTGGCAAGCCGACCCGGGGCCGCAAGTCCAAGAAGCAGCGCAGACAGGAGTTCGACAACCTGTCGGCCCCGACCATGTCCTCGGGTGCCCCCCGGGGTCAGGGTCAGGTCATCCGGTTGTCCCGTGGCGCCTCGCTGTCGGACTTCGCCGACAAGATCAACGCCAACCCGGGTTCGCTGGTCCAGGAGATGTTCAACCTGGGCGAGATGGTGACCGCGACCCAGTCGTGCTCCGACGACACCCTGCTGCTGCTGGGTGAGCACCTCGGCTTCGACGTGCAGATCGTCAGCCCGGAGGACGAGGATCGTGAGCTGCTCGCGCAGTTCAACATCGACCTCGACGCGGTGGTGTCGGAGGACCGCCTGGTCAGCCGTGCGCCGGTGGTGACCGTCATGGGTCACGTCGACCACGGTAAGACCAAGCTGCTCGACGCGATCCGCAAGGCGAACGTCACGGCTGGCGAGGCGGGTGGCATCACCCAGCACATCGGTGCCTACCAGGTCCACGTCCCGCACGACGGTGTGGACCGCGCGGTGACCTTCATCGACACCCCGGGTCACGAGGCGTTCACCGCTATGCGTGCCCGTGGTGCCCAGGTCACGGACATCGTGATCCTGGTGGTCGCGGCCGACGACGGTGTGATGCCGCAGACCATCGAGGCGCTCAACCACGCCAAGGCGGCGGACGTGCCGATCGTGGTCGCGGTCAACAAGGTCGACAAGCCGGAGGCCAACCCGGACAAGGTCCGCCAGCAGCTGACCGAGTACGGCCTGGTCGCCGAGGAGTACGGCGGCGAGACCATGTTCGTCAACGTGGCCGCGAAGCCCGGCATCGGCATCGAGGACCTTCTCGAGGCCGTGCTGCTGACCGCCGACGCGTCGCTGGAGCTGACCGCTCCGATCGACGGGCCGGCGCAGGGTGTCGCGATCGAGGCGCACCTGGACAAGGGCCGTGGTTCGGTGGCGACCGTGCTGGTGCAGAAGGGCACCCTGCGGGCCGGCGACTCGATCGTCGCCGGTGGGGCGCACGGCCGGGTCCGGGCCATGCTGGACGAGAACGGCAAGCCGGTCGACGAGGCCGGTCCGGCGCGTCCGGTCATGGTGCTGGGTCTGACCACGGTGCCTGGTGCGGGTGACACCTTCCTGGCGGCCGAGGACGACCGGACCGTGCGGCAGATCGCCGAGCAGCGGCAGGCGCGGCGGCGGGCGGCGGCGTTCGCCAACTCCCGTGGCCGGGCCACTCTCGAGACGCTCATGGAGCAGCTCAAGGAGGGCGAGAAGACCTCGCTCAACCTGGTGCTCAAGGGCGACGGCTCCGGTTCCGTGGAGGCCCTCGAGGACGCGCTGTTCAACCTCGACATCCCGGAGGAGGTCCAGCTTCGGATCATCCACCGGGGCGTGGGTGCGATCACCGAGAGCGACGTCATGCTCGCGAGCGCCTCGTCCGAGGCGGTCACGATCATCGGCTTCAACGTGCGGGCCGCCAACAAGGTCCGCGAGATCGCCGACCGCGAGGGCGTGGAGATCCGGTACTACACCGTCATCTACCAGGCCATCGAGGAGATCGACGCCGCGCTCAAGGGTCTGCTCAAGCCGGAGTACGAGGAGGTCGAGCTGGGCAGCGCGGAGATCCGCGACGTCTTCCGCTCGTCCAAGATCGGCAACATCTCCGGTTGTATCGTCCGGTCCGGCATCATCCGCCGCAACGCCAAGGCGCGGCTGCTGCGGGACGGGGCGGTCGTGGCGGACAACCTCACGATCAGCTCCCTCAAGCGGTTCAAGGACGACGCGACGGAGGTCCGCGAGGGCTTCGAGTGTGGTCTGACGCTGGGCGGTTTCAACAACGTCCAGGTCGGCGACATCATCGAGACCTTCGAGATGCGGGAGAAGCCGCGCGCCTGAGCGGTGTGAACGAGGAGACGGCCGGGGCCCTGGGCCCCGGCCGTCGCCGTCTGCGCCAGCTGCGACAATCTCGGGCGTGTTCAGGTACGCGCTGCT
This sequence comes from Micromonospora sp. NPDC048999, assembly GCF_040649295.1. Lineage (NCBI taxonomy): Bacteria > Bacillati > Actinomycetota > Actinomycetes > Micromonosporales > Micromonosporaceae > Micromonospora > Micromonospora sp. NPDC048999. Next base: position 23,764 of record NZ_JBEZFI010000006.1, read on the forward strand.
CCTCGCCCCCTCCGCCAACCGGGTCTACGCCGACGCGGCCGGCCGGCTGGCCCGCGCCGAACTGGCGGTCTTCGCCGGCTCGGGGGTGCTCGACGCGGCACCCGGCGACATCGCCGTGGAGCGGATCGGCGGGGTGGAGTACCTGACCTTCACCGCGCCGCCGCCGGGGCTGGGCGCGCGGGACCTGGCGTACCTGGCCAACCTGTCGGCGGCGTACGCGCTGTTCGAGCGGGTGGGCGACGACCTGCTCCGGCCGGTGCCGCTGCACCCCCTCGCCCGGTACGACACCGACCTGATCACCATCCCCAAATACGCCGGCAAGACCAACGAACAGTTCACCCGGCTGCTGCTCAACGTCACCCTGCTGGCCTCCGCCTCGGCCGGCGGCATGCTGGACCGGCAACTGGTGGTGCTCGACCCGCTCTGCGGGCGCGGCACCACGCTCAATCAGGCGCTCATGTACGGCTACGACGGCATCGGCGTCGAGCACGACGGCAAGGACGTGGACGCGTACGCGGCGTTTCTGCGTACCTGGCTGCGCCGCAAGCGGCTCAAGCACACGACCGAGACGGTGCCGGTACGCCGGGACCGCAAGCTCGTCGCCCGGCGGTTCGAGGTGGCGCTCGCGCCGTCGCGGGACGAGCACCGGGCCGGCGCTACCCAGCGGGTCACCGTGCTGCACACCGACACCACCCGGGCCCGGGAGGTGCTCCGGCCGGCCTGCGCCGACGCGATCGTGACCGACGCGCCCTACGGGGTGGCGCACGGCAGCCGTACCGGGCAGGGGCTGTCGCGCAGCCCGCTGGACCTGCTCGGCGCGGCCGTGCCGGTCTGGCGGCAGCTGCTGCGGCCCGGCGGGGCGCTGGGGCTGTCCTGGAACACCCAGGTGGCGCCCCGGGCGGCGGCCGAGGCGGTGCTGGCCGGGGCCGGCCTGCGGGTGGTGGACGGGCCCGGCTGGCGGGACCTCGCGCACCGGGTCGACCAGGCGATCGACCGGGACGTGCTGGTGGCGGTGGCGCCGGGCGACGACTTCAGCTCGTAGCGCCGGGACCTGACGCCGTCGGCGGAAATCGGGTGCCCGGGACAGCGGCCTGGGCGTACCGTTGCTCGCCGTGTACACGGGAACCGCGCACTTCGACCTGTTGCTGCCGGGGGACTCCCGGTCCCTGAAGGCCAAGCGCTCGTACGTCCGGCCGATCGTCGCCGCGCTGCGCCGGTTCGAGGTGTCGGCCGCCGAGGTCGGGGCGCTCGATCTGCACGGGCGGGCCGAGATCGGGGTGGCCGTGGTGGCCGCCGAACCGGCGCACGTCCGTGAGGTGCTCGACTCCTGCGAGCGGCTGGTGGCCGCCCGCCCGGAGGCCGAGTTGCTGTCCGTCCGCCGCCGCCTCTACGGCGGCGAGGACTGAGCGAGACCGGCACGGGCTCCGGGGGCGGGCACGGGCTCCGGGGGCGCGCACGCGCTTCGGGTGTTAACAGGGGGCCCTTCCTCGCAAGCCGGCGGCGCTGCGCGGGGGGCGGGGCGGCGCAGGTAGGGTTTGAGGCTGAGTAACAGAAGGCCCTGGAGGTGGGGGACATGACGGATCCGGCCAAGGTACGCCGGCACGCGGAGCGCATCCGTGAACTGGTCGCGTCGGTGGTGCGGAGCCAGATCAAGGACCCTCGGCTCGGGATGATCACCATCACCGATGCGCGGATCACCGCCGACCTGCGCGACGCCACCGTGTTCTACACGGTGCTCGGCGACGCGGCGGCCCAGTCCAGCACGGCCGCCGCGCTGGAGAGCGCGAAGGGCATGCTGCGCAGCACGGTCGGCAAGGCCCTCGGGCTGCGTCACTCGCCGACCCTGACGTTCGTCCTGGACGACGTGCAGGACCAGGTCAAGCACATCGACGACCTGCTCGCGGCGGCCCGCAACCGCGACGCCGAGGTGCAGCGGCTGGCGGCCAACGCCCGGTACGCGGGCGAGGCGCAGCCGTACCGGCTGGACGACGAGGACGCCGAGGCCGAGGACGACGAGACCGGCGAAGACGAGCCGCGCGGCGAGCGTCGGTGACCGTACCCGCCGAGGGCGGTGCGCCGGCCGGTGTCGGTCCCACCGACACCGACTGGGCGGACGCCGTCGCGGCGGTACGCGCGCTCTCCGCCGACGCGCGGGTGCTGCTGATCTGTCACGTCAACCCGGACGGCGACGCGCTGGGCAGCATGCTCGGCTTCGGGCTGGGTCTGCGCCGGTGGGGCGTACGACATCTCCAGGCGACCTTTCCCGGGCCGCCGGAGGTGCCCGAGCCGTTCCGCTGGCTGCCCGGGCTGGAGCTGCTCGTGCCGCAGGACGCCGCGTACCCGGATCCGGATCTGGTCATCTGCTTCGACGCGGCGAGCGAGTCCCGGCTGGGTGACCTGGTCGATCGGCTGGACAAGGCCGGGACGGCGCTGGTGCTGGACCATCACGCCTCGAACACCCGGTTCGGCGGTATCCATCTTGTCGACCCGCACGCGGCGGCCACCTCGGTGGTCGCCGAGGGGCTGCTCGACCGGCTCGGGGTGCCGCTGGACGCGGAGATCGCTACCTGCCTCTACGTGGCGTTGAGCACCGACACCGGATCGTTCCGCTTCGAGGCCACCACGCCCGAGGTGCACCGGATGGCGGCCCGGCTGTTGGCCACCGGCATCCGGCCGGGGGACATCTCCCGGCGGATCTTCGACACCCGGCCTTTCGGCGCGGTCCGGCTCTTCGGCGAGGTGCTGGGCCGCGCCCGGCTGGAGCCGGCGGCCGTCGCCGGGCGCGGGCTCGTCTGGACGTACGCCACCCAGGACGACCTGGCTCGGTACGGCCAGCCGGCGTACGTGCTGGAGGCGCTGATCGACTCGGTGCGCTGCACGGCCGAGGCGGACGTGAGTTGCGTGGTCAAGCAGGTGGCTGCCGCCGAGTGGGCGGTCTCGCTGCGCAGCAAGGGCGCGGTGGACGTGAGCCGGGTGGCGGTGGCGCTCGGCGGTGGCGGGCACCGGTTCGCGGCCGGGTTCACCGGGCGGGGCACCGTCGACGAGGTGGTGGACCGGATCCGCGCCGAGCTGGACGGGGCGCTGCCGGCAAGATCCGAACAACTTCCCTGAAACTGGCCCTTCACCGCACGCCGAGGCCGCACTTTCCCCGAAAGTGCGGCCTCGGCGCATGAACCGGGCGGATCGGGCTGCGGGCGGCGTGTCCGAATCCCGGGAACAGTGGGCGGCAGCAGCAAAGTGAACGTTAATTTGGGTTTGGGCCGGCGCTTCGGCGCTGGTCACGGGCGGTGGCGCCCACACCCCGGTGCCGCCGCTCTCCAGGGTCAGACCGACCCGGGCTCACGCTGCCAGGCGAGCCGCTCCGGTGATCCCGGACCGCCGCCCCGGCGTCCAGCAGGACGACGACTTCAGGCCGCGGCGCGGCATCAGACGCGCCGAGCTGGAGTTCTCGGATGACGCCCAGGGCCACCCAGTGCGCGGTGGTCCGCACCCTGGAAGGAACTCCCATGGCCACCAAGCGCAAGCCGCGTACCGACACCACCGCCACCGCCCCCACCGCCCCCACCGACGCGCGCGAGCAGCTGCGCCGCGCACTGCAAACCTCGATGGACACCCGCCAGTAACGACCACCGCTTCTCCCGCGACCGCCAACCTCGTCGATCATGAGGTTGGCGGCGATGTGGATCTACGAAACCGCCGCCAACCTCATGATCGACGGTCGCCCCACCGTGCGACGTTGGCAGACCGTGCCGGCCGGGGTTGGCGGGCCTGGCCCGGGAGCCTGGGGTAAGTGATCTGGCGGCTTGCGCTCCTTACGGCTGGCGTGCCAGGATCGGCCGCGATGAGCCAGACCACCGCCGCTACGGCGTCGCCCAGCCGGATCGCCGCGCTCGCCCTGCCGGCCCTCGTCGTGCTCGCCGCCGAGCCGCTCTACGTCCTGGTCGACACGGCAGTCGTCGGCCACCTGGGCCGCGTGCCGCTCGCCGCGCTCGCCGTCGGCGGCACGGTGCTGACCCTCACCGCCTGGCTCGGCACCGTCGTCGCGTACGGCACCACGGGGCGGTCCGCCCGGCGGTTCGGCTCCGGGGACCGAGCCGCTGCGGTGGCCGAGGGGGTCCAGTCGTCCTGGCTCGCCCTGAGCGTCGGCGTGCTGGTGGCCCTCGCCATGCAGGTCGGCGGCGGCTGGCTGGCGCGTACCCTCGTCGGCGGTCCCGGCGAGGTGGCCGACGCCGCCGCCGGATGGCTGCGGGTCGCGGCGCTCGGCGCGCCCGGCCTGCTGCTGGCCGCCGCCGGCAACGGCTGGCTGCGCGGCATCCAGGACACCCGACGTCCGCTGCTCTTCGTGCTCGCCCCCAACCTGCTCTCCGCGCTGCTCTGCCCGCTGCTCGTCTACCCGGCCGGCCTCGGCCTGGTCGGCTCGGCGGTGGCGAACGCGGTCGCGCAGACCATCTCCGGCGGTCTGTTCGCGGCGGCGCTGATGCGGGAGAGGATCTCGCTCCGCCCCCGGCCGCGGCTGATCCGGCAGCAACTCGTGCTCAGCCGCGACCTGCTCGTCCGGGGTGTCGCCTTCCAGGCGAGTTTCCTGTCCGCGACCGCCGTCGCCGCTCGGTTCGGCGCCGCCGCGGTCGGCGCCCACCAGATCGCCGTACAGCTGTGGTTCTTCACCGCGCTGGTGCTGGACGCCCTCGCGATCGCCGCGCAGGCGCTGATCGGCGCGGCGCTCGGCGCCGGCGACGCGGCCGGTGCCCGCGCCCTGGCCCGCCGGATCGCCCTGCTCGGCGGGGCCTGCGGCGTGGCCTTCGCGGTGCTCATCGCCGCCGGCGCCGGCCTGGTGCCGTCCTGGTTCAGCTCCGATCCACAGGTACGCGACCAGGCAATGGTCGCCTGGCCGTGGTTCGTCGCGCTCCAGCCGATCGGCGGGGTGGTCTTCGCCCTCGACGGCGTGCTGATCGGCGCCGGGGACGTCCGCTACCTGCGCAACCTCACCATCGTGGCGGCGCTGGGCGGCTTCCTGCCGGCCATCTGGCTGGCCTACGGGCTCGACCTCGGGCTGGGTGGCATCTGGGCCGGGCTGACGCTGTTCGTGGCGCTCCGGCTGGTCGCGTTGCTGCTGCGGCTGCGCTCCGGCGGCTGGGCGGTGGTCGGCGCGGTCCGCTGACCACCGCCGCGCTCAGCAGGACTCGCCGTCGCCCGGCCGCCAGCCCGGGTCGTAGACGTCGCCGGCCGGCCCCGGCTTCGGCCGCCGCCCGATCATGGTGCGGTCGTAGTCCTCCAGTGCGAGGTAGCTCTGCTTGAGCGCGTCGCAGGGCGCGTTGGCGACGGTCACCTCGGCCGAGTCGATCCAGAGCCCCCGGGACGAGGCGCGGACGTCGTCCGGGTGGGGGAACTGCCAGACCACCTCGTCGCGTACGGTCACCAGCTCGGCGCCGGGCGGGTGCTTCTGCGCCTGCCACAGATCGAACGAGTAGACCCAGATGTACCGGGTGGTGATGGCCAGCACCCGGATGCCGTCGTCCGCGGTCGTGGCGGTGTATTCGATGGTGCCACGGGCGCGGATGCCGTCCTTGTGTACCAAGTCGGGGTCGGCGTCGGGCTGGATTCGGGTGGCGTAGCCGAGGCCGGCGCCCCGGGCCAGGTCGTCGGCGACCCCGGCCCGTGCGTCGGGGGCGAGCCGGTCGAGGAACGCCTGCGGATCGCCGTACAGCATGGCGGTGCGCAGCCGGCCCTCGACCAGGGCGGCCCGTACGGCGTCGAGCGCATCGCCGACCTGCTTCGCGGTGAACGGGCCGACCGCCCGAGCGGTCGGCAGGACGATCGCCTGCTCGCCCTCGGCGAAGTGCTCGGCGGGCGTGTCGAGGTAGACGCCCAGGGTGTTGCCGTCGGCGTCGACCTGCCGGGGCGGCGCCGTCGGGCCGTACCGCCACGCCACCTCGCCGTGGTTCACCTTGTCGACAAAGCGCCAGCCGGTGGTGCCGAGGAGACCGAGGAAGCCGACGACCAGCAGCAGGCCGACGGCAGCGAGCAGCTTCCCGCTGTGCCGCGCCCAGCCGAGGTGCAGCCGCTCCTGCCGGGTCAGTTCGTGTTCCTGCACCGGATGGCGCATCCAGTCGGGCACCTTGATCGCCTCGTGGGAGGCGAACATCTCGTCGAAGCGGCGCGGCGGCTCAGGGTACTGCTGGTCGTCGGTCATTCCCGATCCTGTGGTGTCACATCTCGCGGTTAGTGATCTTGTGGAACAGGTATAGGGTGCCGACCACCAATAGCGTGGCCATCACCCCGACGATCACGAAGGACGCGATCGCGGAGACCACCGGGTGGCGCTCGCTGAACCGGCTCCGGCCCTGCCACGCCCAGAGCCGGTGCCGGATCGCCCGTAGGGCCGGCACCCGGTCGACGAATTCAGAGAGACGGCGGCCCAGGGTGCGGCGCGGTGGCTCCGGGTTGCGCATCCAGTCAGGCAGGTCGACCCGGGCGCGGTGCTGATGCGACGGGGGCGGGTTGGTCAAAGCGGACTCCCGGGGGGTGAGGGGTCCGGGGAGTCTGCCGTATCGGACGGCGCGGGCGCGACCCTGTTCCGGGCTCTATTCAGCAACTGCTCGGGGTGCCCCAGGGTGCGGTCGGGGTCGAAGACCGCACCGGGGTCGGGTCCTCGGGCCCGTGCCGTGCCCTCCCACGGCCGGCCGGACCGGCGTCTGGCAGGCTTTGCGGTCGTGAGCACAGATGGTCTGATCGTGGTCGACAAGCCGGGCGGAATGACGTCCCACGACGTGGTGGCGCGGATCCGGCGGTTGGCGCGTACCCGCCGGGTGGGGCACGGGGGCACGCTGGACCCGATGGCCACCGGGGTGCTGGTGATCGGGGTGGGACGGGCCACCCGGCTGCTCACCTACGTGATCGGCGCCGGCAAGAGCTACACCGCGACGATCCGGCTCGGCCAGGCCACCGTTACCGACGACGCCGAGGGCGACGTGATCGCCACCACGGCGACCACCGGGGTCACCGACGACGCGATCCGCGTCGCGCTGGCCGCCCAGACCGGTGAGATCGATCAGGTGCCCAGCGCGGTCAGCGCCATCAAGATCAACGGCCAGCGGGCGTACAAGCGGGTCCGCGAGGGGGAGACCGTCGAGCTGCCCGCCCGCCGGGTCACCATCTCCCGGCTGGACGTCCTGGCGGTCCGCCGGGACACCCCGGACGTGGTGGACGTGGACGTGGACGTGACCTGCTCGTCCGGGACGTACATCCGGGCCATCGCCCGGGACGCGGGCCTGGCGCTCGGGGTCGGCGGCCACCTGACCGCGCTGCGCCGCACCGCCGTGGGCGGCTTCACCCTGGCCGAAGCGGCCACCCTCGACACGCTGGAGCAACGCGCCCCCGACGTGGTCAACCTGCCGCTGGCCGCGGCCGCCGACCGGTTCTTCCCGCGCCGGGACGCCACCGGCGACGAGGCGAAGGTCCTCGCCCACGGCGGCCCGCTCGACACGGCCGGCATCGCCGGCCCGTACGCCGTCTTCGGACCGGACGGCGGGTTGATCGCTATCGTCAGCGAGCGGGACGGGCGGGCCCGCGCGGAGATCGTGCTGGCCCCGGCCTGACGGCGGCGGCGAGCAGGGGAGGAGATCGATACATGCAGCGGTGGCGGGGGTACGAGGCGGCACCCGGCGGCTGGGGGCGCTCGGTGGTCACCATCGGCGTCTTCGACGGGGTGCACAAGGGGCACCAGGCCACCATCGGTCACGCCGTGACGCGCGCCCGCGAGCTGGGCGTCAGGTCGGTGGTGGTGACCTTCGACCCGCACCCGGCCGAGGTGGTCCGCCCCGGCTCGCATCCCGCGGTGCTCACCGAGCCGGCCCGCAAGGCGGAACTGATCGAGGCGCTCGGCGTCGACGTGCTCTGTGTGGTGCCGTTCACCCCGGAGTTCTCCCGGCTGCCGGCCGAGGCGTTCGTGCACGACGTCCTGGTCGAGCACCTGCACGCCGCGCTGGTGGTGGTCGGCGACAACTTCCGGTTCGGGCACAAGGCGGCCGGCGACGTGGCCCTGCTGGAGCGGCTGGGCCGCACCTTCGGCTTCGGGGTGGAGGGCGCCCCGCTGGTCGCCGAGGCGGGGACGGTCTTCTCCTCCACGTACATCCGCTCCTGCGTCGACGCGGGCGACGTCGCCGCGGCGGCCGCCGCGCTCGGGCGTCCACACCGGGTCGAGGGCGTGGTGGTCCGCGGTGACCAGCGCGGACGTGAGCTGGGTTACCCCACCGCCAACCTGCTCACCCACCGGCACGCGGCGGTCCCCGCCGACGGGGTGTACGCCGCCCGGCTGGTGCGTCGCGGGCGGGAACCCCTCGCGGCGGCCGTTTCCGTCGGCACCAACCCGACCTTCTCCGGCCGGGAGCGCCGGGTGGAGGCGTACGTGCTCGACTTCTCCGGCGACCTGTACGGCGAGCGACTGGCCCTGGACTTCGTGGCGCACCTGCGGGAACAGCGGACGTACGACTCGATCGAGCCGTTGGTGGCGCAGATCGCCGAGGACGTGGACCGAACCCGCCGGGCGCTCGGCTGAGCCCGCAGGACGGGCCCCGGCGGCCCCGGGCACGGCCGGCGCGCCGTCCTTCAGCGGCCGGCGCGCCGCCCTTCACCGGGCGGTTCCCGACCGGGCTGGTAGTCTGGCGGGGACGTCGGCTGACCGACGTGGGGCCTCGCGTGCCTGCACGACGCCGCGGGCGCGAGGACCGGTCCGATCCCCGGTTGCTTCGACCGATCCGACGGACCTCATCGAACGACCCACGAAACAGGGAGAATATGGCGCTCGACCAGGAAGCCAAGGCCAAGATCCGCGCGGAGTACGCGACCGTCGAGGGCGACACCGGTTCGCCGGAGGTGCAGGTCGCGGTCCTCACCAAGCGGATCGCCGAGCTCACCGAGCACCTGAAGGTGCACAAGCACGACCACCACAGCCGCCGTGGGCTGCTGCTGCTGGTCGGCCGTCGCCGTCGGCTGCTCAACTACGTCCAGAAGAAGGACATCAACCGCTACCGGTCGCTCATCGAGCGGCTCGGCCTGCGCCGGTGACCTGACGGGGGAGTGGCCTTCGGCCGCTCCCCCTTCCGGTACCACTGAAGAACCGGGCCACACGACCACCTGAGAGGGAGCCGGTCGGCGTACCGGTCTCCGGTAGTGGCCCCCGGGCACCCCGGCATTCGCCGGTCACCCGGGCGCTTCGATCGAAGACCGGCCGTCTGAGCAGCTCCCGCGTCGTGGGCCCCCGATGCGAAGGAGCATTGCCGCACCATGACCGAGAACCGACTCGGCACCGAATCCCGTACCGCCACGATCGACAACGGGTCCTTCGGCACCCGTGAGATCACCTTCTCCACCGGCCGGCTGGCCCGCCAGGCCGCCGGCTCCGTCATCGCCCAGCTGGGCGAGACGGTGGTCCTCTCCGCCACGACCGCCGGTAAGCAGCCGAAGGAGCAGTTCGACTTCTTCCCGCTGACCGTGGACGTCGAGGAGCGGATGTACGCCGCGGGCCGCATCCCCGGCTCGTTCTTCCGCCGCGAGGGCCGGCCCAGCGAGGACGCCATCCTCACCTGCCGGCTGATCGACCGACCGCTGCGCCCGTCCTTCGTCAAGGGCCTGCGCAACGAGGTCCAGGTCGTCGAGACCGTCCTCGCGCTCGATCCGCAGCACCCGTACGACGTCGTGGCCATCAACGCCGCCTCGATGTCGACCAAGCTCTCCGGCCTGCCGTTCTCCGGCCCGATCGGGGCCACCCGGATGGCGCACGTCGACGGCCAGTGGGTCGCCTTCCCGACCCACGAGGAGCTGGAGCGGGCCACCTTCGACATGGTGGTGGCCGGTCGGGCCCTGCCGGACGGCGACGTCGCGATCATGATGGTCGAGGCCGAGGCCACCAACCACACCGTGGCGCTGGTCGCCGGCGGTGCCCCCGCCCCGACCGAGGAGGTCGTCGCCAGCGGTCTGGAGGCCGCCAAGCCGGCCATCCGCGAGCTGTGCCGGGCGCAGAGCGAGCTGGCCGAGGTGGCCGCCAAGCCGGTCGCCGAGTTCCCCGTCTTCCTGGACTACCAGGACGACGCGTACGAGGCGGTCGCCGACGTGGCCCGCGCCGAGGTCGCCGAGGCCCTGAAGATCGCCGGCAAGCACGACCGCGAGGAGGCCCTGGACCGGGTCAAGGCCAAGGTCGTCGAGGAGCTCGGCCCGCGCTTCGAGGGCCGGGAGAAGGAGCTGTCCGCCGCCTTCCGGTCGCTGACCAAGTCCGAGGTCCGCAGCCGGGTGCTGCGCGAGCAGGTCCGCATCGACGGCCGCGGCCCGCGCGACATCCGCCCGCTGACCGCCGAGGTCGGCGTGCTGCCGCGGGTGCACGGCTCGGCGCTCTTCGAGCGCGGCGAGACCCAGATCCTGGGCGTCACCACGCTGAACATGCTGCGCATGGAGCAGTCGCTGGACACCCTCTCCCCGGAGAAGTCCAAGCGTTACATGCACAACTACAACTTCCCGCCGTACTCCACCGGTGAGACCGGCCGGGTCGGCTCGCCGAAGCGGCGCGAGATCGGCCACGGCGCCCTCGCGGAGCGGGCGCTCATCCCGGTGCTGCCGTCGCGCGAGGAGTTCCCGTACGCGATCCGGCAGGTCTCCGAGGCGCTCGGCTCCAACGGCTCCACCTCGATGGGTTCGGTCTGCGCCTCGACGCTGGGCCTGCTGTCGGCCGGTGTGCCGCTGAAGGCCCCGGTCGCCGGCATCGCCATGGGCCTCATCTCCGACGAGGTCGAGGGCAAGACCCGGTACGTGACGCTGACCGACATCCTCGGCGCCGAGGACGCGTTCGGCGACATGGACTTCAAGGTCGCCGGCACCCGGGACTTCGTCACCGCGCTGCAGCTCGACACCAAGCTCGACGGCATCCCGTCGGACGTGCTGGCCGCCGCGCTTCAGCAGGCGCACGAGGCCCGGCAGACCATCCTCGACGTGATGCAGTCGGCGATCGAGGCCCCGGCCACGATGAGCGACTACGCGCCGCGGGTCACCACCGTCAAGATCCCGGTCGACAAGATCGGCATGGTGATCGGCCCGAAGGGCCAGACCATCAACGCCATCCAGGACGAGACCGGCGCCGAGATCTCCATCGAGGACGACGGCACCATCTACGTCGGTGCGACCAACGGCCCGTCGGCCCAGGCCGCGGTCGAGCGGATCAACGCGATCGCCAACCCGACGCTGCCGAAGGTCGGCGACCGGTTCCTCGGCACCGTGGTGAAGACCGCCGCGTTCGGCGCCTTCGTCTCGCTGCTCCCGGGCCGCGACGGCCTGCTGCACATCTCCAAGGTGGGCGACGGCAAGCGGGTCGAGAAGGTCGAGGACTTCCTCAACGTCGGCGACAAGGTCGAGGTGGAGATCGCCGACATCGACCAGCGCGGCAAGATCTACCTGGACAAGGTCCGCCCGGAGGGCGCCGAGGCGCCGGCCGCCGCTGAGGGCGCCGCCGAGCGTCCGGCCAGCCGGGACCGGGGCGACCGTGGCCCGCGCGACCGGGGCGACCGCGAGCGCGGCAGCCGTGGCCCGGAGCGGGGCGAGGGCGGCGAGGGCGGCGAGGGCGGCGGCGACTCCCGCCCGCGTCGCCGGACCCGGCACAGCTGATTTACGACGGCAAGACGGCCGGGCGACGCCGACGCGTCGCCCGGCCGTGCCGGATTTCCGCACCATCCCACCCCTCGTCGAACTGAAGGCAGGCTTTCGTGAGTCGGACCTGGCGCGCGCCCTTTCCTGCGGATCGACGGGGGGTGGCGCCGTCCGGCGCCGTCCGCCACGCCGCCGGGGGCACCCGGTCCGCCGGCGGGTCGACCCGCGCGGTCACTCGTACGCTGAGCGACGACCCGCTGGGCGGGACCGTGCGTCGTACCGTCCTGCCCAGCGGTTTGCGGGTGCTCACCGAGGCGATCCCGGCCATGCGCAGCGTCTCCTTCGGCATCTGGGTGGCCGTCGGCTCCCGCGATGAGACGGGTCCGCAGGGCGGCGCCGCGCACTTCCTGGAGCACCTGCTCTTCAAGGGCACCCGGAAGCGCAGCGCGCTGGACATCTCCTCGGCGATCGAGGCGGTGGGCGGCGAGACCAACGCCTTCACCACCAAGGAATACACCTGCTACTACGCCCGCGTGCTGGACGAGGACCTGCCGCTGGCCATCGACGTCATGTGCGATCTGGTCGCCGACTCGGTGCTCAACGACGCCGACGTGGAAACCGAGCGTGGCGTGATCCTCGAAGAGATCGCCATGCACGACGACGAGCCGGGCGACGAGGTGCACGACCTGTTCGCCCGGGCCGTCTACGGCGACCATCCCCTCGGCCGGCTGATCTCCGGCACCGAGGAGACCGTCACCCCGATGACCCGCCGGCAGATCCAGAGCTTCTACCGCCGCCGGTACACCCCGCCGGAGATCGTCATCGCCGCCGCCGGCAACCTGGACCACGCCGCCGTGGTCAAGCAGGTCCGGCAGGTGCTGCGCGGCACCCCGCTGGACACCGACCCGGCGGCGCCGGCTTCGCACCGGGCGGCCGCCCCGGCGGTACGCACGAAGCCCGCCGCCACCCTGGTGGAGCCGAAGGAGACCGAGCAGGCGCACGTGATCCTCGGCTGCCCCGGCATCGACCGCACCGACGAGCGGCGCTTCGCCCTCGGGGTGCTCAACAACGTGCTCGGCGGCGGCATGTCGAGCCGGCTGTTCCAGGAGATCCGCGAGCAGCGCGGGCTGGCGTACTCGGTCTACTCGTACGCCAGCCAGTACGCCGACAGCGGGCTGTTCGCCGTCTACGCCGGCTGCGCCCCGGGCAAGGTGGACGAGGTGCTGGAGCTCACCCGGGCCGAGCTGGCCCGGGTGGCCGCCGAGGGGATCACCGGGGCTGAGCTGGCCCGGGGCAAGGGGATGAGCAAGGGCTCGTTCGTCCTCGGCCTGGAGGACACCGGCTCCCGGATGAGCCGACTGGCCAAGGGTGAACTGCTCTACGGCAACCTGATGCCGGTGGACGAGCTGCTCGCCCGGGTCGACGCGGTGACCCTGGACGACGTGAACGCCCTCGCCGCCGAGCTGCTCGGCCGGCCGATGTCCCTCGCCGTGGTCGGCCCGTTCGACCAGTCCGCCTTCGCGGCGTCCCGCTGACCGGTCCCGAGGCGTGACGGCGTCCCGATTGGGATAGGTTGTGCCCCGTGACTGACGAGCAGGAGAAGAACCCGGTCGAGCCGATCCGGGTCGGCGTGCTGGGCGCCCGTGGCCGGATGGGTGTGGAGGTCTGCAAGGCCGTCGACGCCGCCGCCGACATGGACCTGGTGGCGATGGTCGACCAGGGGGACGGGCTGTTCCCCGCCGCCGACGCCAGCGCCGAAGTGGTCGTCGACTTCACCACCCCCGACGTCGTCATGGACAACCTGCACTGGTGCATCGAGCAGGGCATCCACGCGGTGGTGGGCACCACCGGCTTCACCGGGCAGCGCCTCGACCGGGTGCGTGGCTGGCTGGCGCGTAGGCCCGGGGTGGGCGTGGTCATCGCCCCCAACTTCGGCATCGGCGCGGTGCTGATGATGCAGTTCGCCGCCCGCGCGGCCCGGCACTTCGAGTCGGTCGAGATCGTCGAGCAGCACCACCCGCGCAAGCTTGACGCGCCCAGTGGCACCGCCACTCACACCGCGCGGCTGATCGCCCAGGCCCGGGCCGAGGCCGGTCTCGGCCCCGCGCCGGACGCCACCAAGGACGAGGTGCCGGGCGCCCGGGGCGCCGACATCGACGGCGTACGCGTGCACGCGGTGCGCGCCACCGGCCTGGTCGCCCACCAGGAGGTCCTGTTCGGCACCACCGGTGAGACGCTGACCATCCGGCACGACTCGTACGACCGGGTCTCGTTCATGCCGGGCGTGCTGCTCGCCGTGCGGGCGGTGCGCAACCGCCCGGGTCTCACCGTCGGCCTGGACGCCCTGCTCGACTGAGCCGGCCCGCCCCGCGGCGGCGCTCCGGCGGCGTGCCCGCCGGGAACCCGGTCGTCATCC
>NZ_JBEZFI010000006.1:37904-224096 GCF_040649295.1 Micromonospora sp. NPDC048999
TCCGGCCGGACCCCCTTCACCGGCCGCCGGAAACCCGGCGTCATCCGGCCGGACCCCCTTCACCGGCCGCCGGAAACCCGGCGTCATCCGGCCGGACCCCCTTCACCGGCCGCCGGAAACCCGGCGTCATCCGGCCGGACATCCTTCGCCGGCCGCCGAAACCGTTCGTCGGCCGGCCGGGTCGCGTCTAGGCTCACCTTCATGATCAATTCTGGGCTGTGCGACCGTGCCGGCCGGCGGGTGACCCTGCGGCCGGTCGACGACGACAACTGGCGGGCCGTGGCCGACGTCGCACCCCGCGACGACCAGCGCGCCTGGGTGCCGGCCCTGGCCGCCCGCTACCTGCTGCTGACCATGCGCTCGGACGTGTGGACCTCGCTGGCCGTGTACGCGGACGAGACGGTGGTCGGGCACGTCATGTGGGGCGTGGACGACGACGGTTCGCGTTGGATCGGCGGCATGGTGATCGACGCCGCCGAGCAGCACCGGGGCGTCGGCCGGGCCACCGTACGCACCCTCGCCGACTGGCTCGCCACCCAGGGCCACCCGATCCGCCTCAGCTACCACCCCGACAACACCCAGGCCGCCGCCCTCTACCGCTCCCTCAACTTCCACCCCACCGGCGCCATGGAAGACGACGAACTGGTCGCCGAACTACCCCGTTGATCAAGGAGTTTGCGTCGCGGAGGAGCCAGGTTCTGACGCGAACTCCTTGATCAACCGGGTGGGGCCAGCGGTCAGGAGGTGGGGGAGGGGGTTTCGGCCGGCGTCCGGGGGGTGGGGATGGGCGGGGTGGTCGACACGGTCAGGTTGGCAGGGAGGCCGGTGACCGTGGGGTGGCCGGCGCGGTCGACGTCCACGGTGACCGGGGTGCCGGCGATCCGCAGGCCGTCGACGGCGAGCGCGCCCAGCTCGGGGCCGGCCAACGGGCGTACCTGCACCCGGCCGCCCGGCACGTCGGGGTAGAGGCCGACGCCGGCTTGGAGCAGCGTCACCGCGGCCGCCGCCGACCACGCCTGCGGGCGGCACGCCGCCGGGTACTCGACCGGGCGGCCGAGCGCCGCCCGGTCATCGCCGCCGTACAGCTCGGGCAGGCGGTAGTCGAACGCCTCGGCGGCACCGAGCAGGCCGTCGGCGAGGCGCAGCGCGGCCTCGGCGAAGCCGGCCCGGGCCAGCCCGTCGAGCGCGATCGCGGTGTCGTGCGTCCAGATCGAACCGCAGTGGTACGACAGCGGGCTGAACCCGGCGTCGTCGGTGGACATGGTGCGTAGCCCGAAGCCCCCGGCCAGCGTCTCGGTGGACAGCAGCGCCGCCACCTGTGCCGACTCGTCGTCCGACAGCAGCCCGGTGCCGAGCAGGTGACCGATGTTGCTGGTCAGCGAGTCGACAGGGCGCTTGTCCCGGTCCAGCGCGAGCGCGGGCTGCGGGCCGTACCGGCCGTCGACCCAGAACGCGGCGCGGAACTGTCGGGCGAGCTGGTCGGCGTGTTCGCGCCAGCGGTCGGCGCCGGGACGGCCGAAGGCGTCGAGCAGGGCGGCCCCGTTCATCGCCGCCTGGTACGCGTACCCCTGCACCTCGGACAGCACGATGGGCGACTGGGCCAGCCGGCCGTCGCGGAAGCGGATCGAGTCGCCGGAGTCCTTCCAGCCCTGGTTGGCCAGGCCGTGGCCGGTGGTGTCGATGTACTCGACGAAGCCGT
Organism: Micromonospora sp. NPDC048999; assembly: GCF_040649295.1. NCBI lineage: Bacteria > Bacillati > Actinomycetota > Actinomycetes > Micromonosporales > Micromonosporaceae > Micromonospora > Micromonospora sp. NPDC048999. Next base: position 39,604 of record NZ_JBEZFI010000006.1, read on the forward strand.
CGCCGTCGGCGTCGGCGTGCTCGCCGAGCCAGCGCAGCGCCGCCTCCAGGTGCGGGAGCAGGGGCTCGACCTGGTCGGCGGGCAGACCCCAGCGCCAGGCGTCGTGCAGCAGGTTGACCCAGAGCAGGGTGGCGTCGACCGTGCCGTAGTAGGCGGGCGGCAGCCGTAGCTCGTGGGCGGGCAGGGCGAACTCGTGGCGGCGCAGCTCGTGCAGAATCTTGCCGGGCGCCTCGCCGGTGGCCGGGTCGGTCTTGGTGCCCTGCCGGCGCGCGAGGACCCGCAGCGTCCCGGCGGCCAGTCCGGTGCCGAGCGGCAGCATCATCCGGGCGGCCCAGAGGCTGTCCCGGCCGAACAGGGTGAGGAACCACGGCACCCCGGCGCCGAGGAAGACGTCCTCGGGATGGGCGGGATCGGTCAGCCGCAGCCCGCGCAGGTCGGCCAGGGAGCGGTCGAGGAGCCGGACCAGGCGGCGGTCGTCGGCGCGTACCTCCGGCACGGACCAGTCCGGGGCGGCGGGCGGGGCGGCCACGACGGCCTTCGGGTCGGTGACGGCGAGCCGCCAGCGCAGCGTGACGGATCCGCGCGGGGGCAGCTCGACCGGCCAGCTGAGTCGGGGGGCGACGGCCCGGTCGCCGGTGGCGTCGACGGTGGCCGCCTCGCCGGTCACCGTGACGATCAGGCCCTCGGCGGCCCACTCGATGCGGCCGGGCTCGCCGGCCTTGGCCTCCAGCGGTGATCCGCTGTTACCGGATTTGACCAGCTCGATCGGGGCGAGGTCGCAGCCGAGGTCGACGCTGACCGTGGCCTGGACCGGGACGGCGGCGGTGGAGGAGACGTGCAGTTCCTCGGTGACGCCGTGCGGGCCGGCCTGCCGGGTCCGGTCGATGCGGACGGTCGGGTCGGCTCCGGGGTCGCCGAGCCAGCGGGCCAGGGTGACGAAGCGGGCCCCGTGCGGGCCGGCGGGGCCGCGGGTCACCGCCTCCGGCTCCCGGTCGTCGACCCGCAGCTCGGCGCGGGAGAGCACCCGGGCGTCGGCGTGGAAGACGCCCTGGACGCCGCTCGGCCGGATCTGGCCCGCCGCGTCGCCCAGCGCGCTGGTGGGGGCATGGACCACCCCGACCAGGTCGTGCAGCAGGGGTTGCAGGTGGCGTTCGGACACGGGGAACTCCTGGGGGGCTGATCGGTGGGCCGGACGTCTTGACAGATGCGGCAGGCCCGGTGCAAAGTGCGAAACATTCCAGAAACTTGAACGATCTAATCCTGCCGCATCGGGGTTGGATCGTTCAAGGTGGCGAGAGGGATTACGTGGCAGAAAAGGTGACCATCGCGACGGTGGCCCGGCACGCCCAGGTGAGCCGGCAGACGGTCTCCAACGTGCTCAACGCGCCGCACATCGTCCGCGAGGAAACCCGGCGGCGGGTGCAGGAGGCGATCGCCGTGCTCGGCTACCGGGCCAACCAGGCCGCCCGGCAGATGCGGACCGGGCGCTCCCAGCTCATCGCCGTCCGGATCGAGCCCACCCAGGACGGCATCAACGGTTCGGTGCTCGACCGTTTCCTGCACGGGCTCACCGAGACCGCCGAGGCCGCCGGCTATCGGGTCCTGCTCTACTCCGCCACCGGTGACGACCACGAGATCGCCACCTTCGACGACCTGCTCAGCGCGTACGACCTGGACGGGTTCGTGCTCACCGGCACCGACCACGGCGATCCGCGTACCGCCTGGCTGGCTGAGCGGGGGGTGCCGTTCGTGACCTTCGGTCGGCCCTGGGACGACCCGGAGTCACACCCCTGGGTCGACGTCGACGGCGCCGACGGCACCGCCCAGGCGACCCGGCGGCTCCTCGAGGCCGGCCACCGCCGGATCGCCTTCATCGGCTGGCCGGAAGGCTCCGGCGTGGGCGACGACCGGCGTGCCGGCTGGCGTACCACCATGGCGGCGGCCGGCCTCGACGGCGCCGCACTGAACCGCGAGACCGAGGACGGCATCACCCACGGCGAGCGGGAGATGCGCGCCCTGCTCGCCGCCGACGAGCCGTCGACGGCGGTGGTCTGCGTCAGCGACTCACTCGCTCTCGGCGCGCTCCGGGCCGTCCGCGACACGGCGGTCCCCGTCGCGGTCACCGGTTTCGACGACACCCCGGTGGCCGCCGCGATCGGGCTGACCAGCGTCAGCCAGCCGCTCGCGGCCGCCGCCGCGCGCTGCGTCGAGCTGCTCACCGGCCAGCTCGACGGGCAACCGACCGACCCTCATGTGCTGCTCTGTCCCACGCTCGTGCTCCGGCACACCGCGTGACCACACACCCCCAATCAGGAGAATGAGATGACACCTCGGACCCTCACCCGGGCAGCGGTGGCCGGACTCGCCGCCGTCGCCCTCTTCGGCTCCGCCGCCTGCGGCAGCGGCTTCGACGACTCCGCCAAGGACACCAAGCAGTCCAGCGGCCCGGCCGACCTCCAGATCATGATCGGCTCCTCCGGCGACGCGGAGACCAAGGCCGTGCAGGACGCCGCCGCCAAGTGGGCGAGCAGCTCCGGCAACACCGCCACCGTCACCCCGGCCCAGGACCTCGTCCAGCAGCTCGGCCAGGCCCTGGCCGGTGGTACCCCGCCGGACGTCTTCTACGTCGACGCCGGTCGGTTCGCCGACTACGCCAGCGTCGGCGCCCTCGAACCGTACGGTGACAAGATCAACAACTCGAACGACTTCTACGAGAGCCTGCGGAACGCGTTCACCTACGACGGGAAGTTCTACTGCGCGCCGAAGGACTTCTCCACCCTGGCCCTGCAGGTCAACACCGACCTGTGGGCGAAGGCCGGGCTGACCGACGCCGACCTGCCGACCACCTGGGAGCAGCTCACCGCCGTCAGCCAGAAGATCAAGGCGAAGGGCATGGTGCCGCTGGCCATCGGTGACACCCGGGACCGCATCGGCGCCTTCCTGGTGGAGAACGGCGGCTGGTGGACCAGCAAGGACGGCAAGCAGCCCACCGCGGACACCCCGGAGAACCTGGCCGCCCTCGAGTACGTCAAGACGCTGCTCACCAGCGGTTACGCGAAGTTCCCGAAGCAGCTCGACGCGGGCTGGGCCGGTGAGGCGTTCGGCAAGGGCAAGGCCGTGATGGCCATCGAGGGCAACTGGATCAAGGGCGCCCTGCAGAACGACTTCCCGACCGTGAAGTACAAGGTCATCGAGATGCCCGCCGGGCCGACGGGCAAGGGCACGCTCTCCTTCACCAACTGCTGGGGGATCGCGGCCAAGAGCAAGTACAAGGAGCAGGCGATCAAGTTCGTCGAGGCGATGACCGCCGGCGACCAGCAGATCACCTTCGCCAAGGCGTTCGGCGTGATGCCGTCCCGGCAGTCCGTCAGCGACCAGTACTCCCAGGCCTTCCCGGCCGACCAGGCGTTCATCGGCGGCGCCGCGTACGCCCAGGGCCCGGTGAACGCCCCGAAGATGGACAGCGTCCTCAGCGACCTCGACGCCGGCCTGCAGGGCCTGGCCAACGGCGACCCGAAGCAGATCCTGCAGAACTTCGACAAGAACTTCAAGGCCGCGCTCGGCGGCTGAGGCTGAGCGCGGCCGGAGGGCCCGGTGCACACCGGGCCCTCCGGCCCGCCTTCGACGGAAGGGAGGGGATGGCGATGGACGCGCTCGCCACTACGGCGACCGCGCCGACGACCGGCCCGGCGCGCCGCCAGCGACGGGGTGGCGGCATCCGGAGCAACGAGCAGATCGCGGGCTGGCTCTTCGTCGCGCCGGTCATCGTGATCCTCGGGCTCTTCCTGCTGCTGCCGATCCTGATGGCGCTCTGGGTGAGCCTCACCGGCTGGAACGGGCAGGGCAGTCCGTTCACCGCCGACGTGCCGTTCGTCGGCGCGAAGAACTACACCCGGCTGTTCACCGAGGACGGGCTGGCGCGCCGGGACTTCATGACCAGCATCCGGAACAACCTCTACTACGTGGCGGTGGTGGTGCCGACCCAGACGGTGCTCGCCCTCGGTCTCGCCCTGGTGGTCAACAACCGGATGCTGAAGGGGAAGACCTTCTTCCGGACCGCGTTCTACTTCCCCTCGGTCACCAGTTCGGTGGCGATCAGCGTGGTCTTCCTCTTTATGTTCACCAACGGCGGCGCGGTGAACGCGCTGCTCCGCGTCTTCGGCATCGACGGGCCGCAGTGGTTCTCCGACTCCCGTGGGGTGCTGCACCTGCTGCTCGGCGCGGTCGGCGTGGACTCGCCGCCCGCCGCGTTGACCAACGGCGGCCCGTTCGGGCTGACCTGGTGGGACTGGCTCGCCGGGCCGAGCGTCGGGATGACCACGATCATCAGCCTGGTGATCTGGACCACCTCGGGCACCTTCATGCTGATGTTCCTCGCCGCGCTGCAGAACGTTCCGGTGTCGCTGGAGGAGGCCAGCACCATCGACGGGGCGAACCGCTGGCAGCGGTTCCGGCACGTCACCCTGCCGATGATCAAGCCGACCATGTTTCTGGTGCTCACCCTCGGCCTGATCGGTTCCTGGCAGGTCTTCGACCAGGTCTATGTGATGAGTCAGGGCGACCCGGCCAAGACCACGCTCACCCCGGCCTACCTGTCGTACCGGGCCGCGTTCCGGGAGTTCGACTACGGCCGAGGTGCGGCGATCGCGTTCGTTCTCTTCCTGATCATCATCGTCTTCACCCTGATCCAGCGCCGGGTGGTGGCCGACCGGGACAGGCCCCGGCGCGGCCGGTGGTGGCGGCGGCGCGTTTCTGAGGAGTCCTGACATGGACGTGCTGACCCAGCGGCCGCCGGTCGAGGCGGCGTCCGGGCGCCGCGGCGCCCGCGCCGCCCGCACCCTGGTCAACAGAATCCTCGGGTACGCCATCCTGATCTTCTTCGGGCTGGTCTTCCTCTACCCGTTCGTCATCCAGATCGCCAACTCGCTCAAGACCGAGCCGGACGCGGCGGCGAACGGGCTGTCGCCGATCCCCGATCCGGTGACACTGGCCGCCTTTGAGCGGATCTTCGGCGGCACCAATTTCCCGCTCTGGCTGGGCAACTCGGTGCTGGTCACGGTGCTGGTGACGGTGGGCCGGGTGTTCTTCGACTCGCTGGCCGGCTACGCCCTGGCCCGCCTGCGGTTCCGCGGCCGGGCCGGGCTCTTCGCCGCGATCATCGCGGTGATGGCCGTCCCTGGCGTGGTGCTGCTGATCCCGAAGTTCCTGGTACTCAAGCAGCTCGGCCTCTACGACAGCTACAGCGGCCTGGTCGTGCCGCTGCTCGCGGACGCCGCCGGCGTCTTCATCATGAAACAGTTCTTCGAGTCGGTCCCGGTCAGCGTGGAGGAGGCGGCCCGGATCGACGGCGCCGGCATCTTCCGCACCTACTGGTCGGTGGTGCTGCCGATGGCGAAGCCGGCCCTGATCACGCTGACCATCCTGTCGTTCCAGGGTTCCTGGAACGAGTTCCCGCACAGCCTGGTCGCGGTGCAGAGCCCGGACCTGTTCACCCTGCCCCGGGGCCTGGCCGACCTGTTCAGCGGCTCGCTCGGCAAGGGCAACCAGTATCCGCTCAAGCTCGGCGCGGCGCTGCTGGCCACCATCCCGGTGGCGGTCCTCTTCGCGATCTTCCAGCGGTACTTCGTCCGTGGCGCCAACGAGGGCACCGACAAGGGCTGACGGCTCAGCTCTCCGCCGACGCCTCGGTAGGCACGGCGACGTGCAGCCGGAGCTGGGGGACCAGCATGTCGTCGACATCGATGGCGCGGGCGGCGGCGTCCGGCTCCCAGCCGGTCGAGGTGAGGAACTTCCGGGTCGCCGCGTCCGCGTCGAACGCCCAGGCCACCGCCCGGGTGAAGCCATCCTCCCGCCAGTGGTCGACGACGGCCGCGAGCAGCCGGCTGCCGTGCCCGCGCCGGCCCCAGCGCGGCTCGACCAGCAGGTCGGTCACCGCGACCACCCCGTCGCCGAGCGCGTCGGCCGGTTCACCCGGCGCGAGCGCCTCGGCGTCGGCCGGACCGGCCGCCACGAACCCCACCAGATACGATTGTTCGGCCTGTTCGACGGCGACCAGCACCCGGTGCGCGCCCGAGGGCGGCTCCTGCACCGCCGCGCTCCATCGCCGGGCGAGGTAAGCCTCGTCCAGGTTGTCGAGCACGTGACGGGGCAGGATCCGGCGGTACGCGACCCGCCAGGTAGCGAGCTGGATGCGTGCGATCTCGCCCGCGTCCTCCGGACGCGCGGGGCGGACGTACCCGAGTGCCATGGCACGTGAGCCTACGCAGGGCGAGGGAGACGACGGTGGCGCAGGGTGCCAGGCGGACGATCACGCAGGTCGTCGCCGTGGTGGTGCTCGCCGTCGCGGTGGCCGCCTTCCTGTCGGAAAAGGCCGTGCGGCACGAGTTCTTCGACCTCAAGGTCTACCACGGCGCGCTGACCTGGTGGGTGCACGGCGGGGAGATCTACGACTTCCTCAAGCCCGGCAGCCCGTACGGCTTCACCTACCCGCCGTTCGCCGCGTTGGTCATGCTGCCGATGGTCTTACTGTCGTGGCAGGTGGCGACCATGGTGAGCCTGGTCGCCACGGTGGTGGTCAGCATCGTGGTCATCTGGTGGCTGGTCGACCCGATCGCCCGCCGCTGCGGCTGGACCCGTTGGTTCGCCCTCGCGGTGGCGCTCTGCCTGGCCGCCGCCTACGAGCCGATGCGCGAGACGGTCAGCTTCGGCCAGGTCAACATGCTGCTGCTCTTCGTGGTGGCGGTGGATCTGCTGCGGTGGCTGCCGGCGGGCAGCCGGTGGGCCGGGGCGGGCGTCGGACTGGCCACCGCGATCAAGCTGACCCCGGGCATCTTCATCGTCTACCTGCTGGTCACCGGGCGCTGGCGGGCCGCGTTCACCGCGATGGGCGCGGCGGCCGGGGCCACCCTGCTCGCCGGCGCGCTCTTTCCGGACGCCTCCCGCGAGTTCTGGACCTCGGCGTTGTGGAACACCGACCGGGTGGGCGAGCTGGCGTTCGTCTCCAACCAGTCGCTGCGCGGGGTGCTCGCCCGGCTGGACCCGGCACACCCGCGCAGCGTCGCCTGGCTGGTGCTGGTGCTCGCCACCCTGGCCGCCTGGGTGTGGCGCTCCCGCGCCGCGTCGGCCGCCGGCGACGAGGCCGTCGGCTTCGCCCTGACCGGCATCACCATGTGCCTGGTCAGCCCGGTGACCTGGGTGCACCACCTGGTCTGGCTGCTGCCCGCGCTGATCCTGCTGGTCGACAACGGCATGGCGGCCCCCGCGCGAAGCGGCCGCCGCCCGATCCTGCTGGCCGCCGCGACCATCGGGTACGTGTTGCTGATCAGTCGGATCATCTGGCGGTTCGACGAGGACTTCGGCGGGGTGACCGGCTTCCTCGGCAGCAACACGTACGTCTGGATCAGCCTGGGGCTGCTGCTCGGCCTGCCGATCCGCCACCCGGCCACGCCGGCCCGTGGCGCGCCCGCCCAGCGGCGTACCTCAGCCGTCGAGACGGGCGGCGTAGCGCAACTCCCGCAGCCGCACCGGGTCGCGTCCGCCGGACAGCGGCACCGGATAGGTGCTCTCGGCACCGTCCGGTGACAGCCCGGCCCGCTCGTAGAAGCGGCGGGCCCGGGCGTTGTCGGCGAGCACCCAGAGCCGATAGTCCGTCCAGTCCCGTTCGGCCAGGCCGCCCCGGGCTGCCGCCAGCAACTCGCGGCCGGTCCCGGTGCCCCAATACGCCGGCTCGACGTACATCGCCAGGATCTCGCCGTACCGGTGGTCGAGGTCGTCGCGGTCCTGGTTGTTCCGGTACGGGCCGAAGGTGGCGAACCCGGCGACCACCCCGTCGACCTCGGCGAGCAGGGTGACGAACGGGTGCGCCGGGTCGGCGGTGCCGAGGTCCCGGCGGCGCTGCGCCCAGGCGGCCGGATTGAGCCGGCGCAGCACCTCGTCCGGCATGATCCCGGCGTACCCGGCCTGCCAGCCGTGCACGTGCACCCGGGCGATCGCCTCGGCGTCGTCCGGCCCCTCGCGACGGATGGTGGGCATCTGTCCGTTCTACGCCCCAGCGGCCCGGCGGGTCCAGCGTGTCGCACCCTTGAATTAGGGTGCCCGACGATGGCCGCACCGGATTCGCTCTCGCTCGCCCAGGCCCGCCGGGTCGCCCTGGCCGCCCAGGGCTTCGCCGACCCGCCACCCGCCGGGGTGCCCACCCGCCGGCACCTGCGCCGGGTGCTCGACCGGGTCGGGCTGATCCAGATGGACTCGGTCAACGTCCTGCAGCGGGCCCACTACCTGCCGCTCTACAGCCGGCTCGGGCCCTACCCGACCGAGCTGCTCGACACCGCCGCCTACCGGCGCCCCCGGGACCTGTTCGAATACTGGGGGCACGAGGCGTCGCTGATCCCGGTCGGTCTGCAGCCGGCGCTGCGTTGGCGGATGGCCCGAGCCCGGGACGAGGCGTGGGGCGGGATGCGCCGGATCGCCCAGGAGCAGCCCGAGCTGGTCGCCCGGGTCCGCGACGAGGTGGCCGCCCGGGGGCCGCTCACCGCCGCCGAGATCGAGCATGACGCGCCCCGGGTGACGGGCCACTGGGGGTGGAACTGGTCCTCGGTCAAGCGGGCACTGGAGTTCCTGTTCTGGGCCGGCGAGGTGACCGCGGCCGACCGCACCACCTCGTTCGCCCGCCGCTACGACCTGCCCGAGCGGGTGCTGCCGGCCGCCGTGGTGGACGCGCCCACCCCGGCCGACGCCGACGCGCACCGCGCCCTGGTGGCGGTCGCCGCCCGGTCGTTGGGCGTCGCGGCCGAGCCGGAGCTGCGTGACTACTTCCGGCTGCCGCTGGCCGGGGCCCGGCGGGCGATCGCCGAGCTGGTCGAGGCGGGCGAGCTGACCCCGGTCGAGGTGCAGGGCTGGCGGCAGCCGGCCTACCTGCACGCGCAGGCCCGGCTGCCCCGCTGGGTCCGCGGCAACACCCTGGTCAGCCCGTTCGACCCGCTGGTCTGGGAGCGGGCCCGCGCCGAGCGGCTGTTCGGTTTCACCTACCGGATCGAGATCTACGTGCCCGCCCCGCAGCGGGTGCACGGCTACTACGTGCTGCCCTTCCTGCAGGGCGAGCGGTTCACCGCCCGGGTCGACCTGAAGGCCGACCGGAAGGCGGGGGTGCTGCTGGTGCCGGCCGCCTGGGTGGAGCCGGGGGCCGACCCGGGGGAGACCTCGGTGGCGCTCGCCGCCGAGCTCTACCGGCTGGCCGGTTGGCTCGGCCTGGACGCGGTCACCCCGCCGGTCGCCGGCGATCTGGCGCCTCCGCTGGCCGCCGCGCTGGCCAGCGTGGCGGGTGTACGGTGAGCGTCGTGACGAGCGTTGACCGGCCGGCCGCCGCACCCGACCCGCAGCCGAGCCCCGACCCCGGGTCGACGCCCTGGCCCGACGGAGTGGCATACCAACCGGTCGAGCCGGACCGGTTCACCCGCTTCGTGTTGCGGCTGCATGCCCGCGCCCCGCGCTGGGCGGTGCCCCTCGCCGCAGTGGGCTGCGTCGGCCTGGGCATGGCGTACGCGCTGCTGAGCAACCCCACCCACAGCGCCCCGGATGCCGCGCCGACCTGCCTGCTCAAGCTCACCACCGGGCTGGACTGCCCGGGTTGCGGCGGCACCCGAGCCCTCTGGTACGTACTGCACGCCGACCTGCCGGCCGCCGCCCGGCACCATTTCCTCTTCGTCTTCGCGCTGCCCTTCCTGGCGTACCTCTTCGTCGCCTGGGCGGGTAACCAAGCGTTCGGCTGGCGGCTGCCGGAGCTGCGGTTCAGCCCGAAGGTGCTCGGCGGCTTCCTCGTCGCGTGGCTCGCCTTCTCAGTGGCCCGCAACCTGCCCTGGGCCCCGTTCACCTCGCTCTACGTCTGACCCGCCCCGCCCGGCGCGGGGCAGCTCGTGCGGCGTCTCACGTCGGCGTGCCCGAGTTTCGTCGGAGGCCCACCGGCCACTACAGTCGCAGGAATGCCGGACATGGTGCAGCCCCAGGTCAAGCTCATCGCGTGGACCCAGTTCCAGGCCCCGGACGAGGTGCCGTGGTCGACCGACGCGGAGGGCGGTCAGGCCCTCGCCGAGTTCGCCGGCCGGGCCTGCTACCAGAGCTGGAAGAAGCCGAACCCGGCCACCGCGACCAACGCCGGCTACCTCGCGCACATCCTCGACGTCGGCCACCTGAGCGTGCTGGAGCACGGCTCGGTGAGCTTCTACTTCAGCGGGGTCTCCCGGTCCTTCACCCACGAGCTGATCCGGCACCGGCACTTCTCGTACTCCCAGCTCTCCCAGCGGTACGTGCCGGAGCGGGACGCGGCCATGGTCGAGCCCGCGGTGATCGCCGAGGACCCGGAGCTGCACAAGAAGTTCGTCGAGGCGACCGACGCGGCTGTGCGGGCGTACACCGAGCTGTTGGCGGGCCTGGAGGAGCGCTTCACCGACGAGCCCAACCCGACGCTGCGCCGCAAGCAGGCCCGGCAGGCGGCGCGGGCGGTGCTGCCCAACGCCACCGAGACCCGGATCGTGGTCACCGGCAACTACCGGGCCTGGCGGCACTTCATCAAGATGCGGGCCACCGAGCACGCCGACGTGGAGATCCGTGAGCTGGCCGTGGAGTGCCTGCGGCAGCTCCAGGAGGTCGCGCCGAACGTCTTCGCCGACTTCGTGATCTCCACCCTGCCCGACGGCACCGAGGTCGCGGCCAGCCCGCACGTCGAGTGACTCCTGCGCCCTTCGCCGCCGGGCCCCCGGTGGTCGTCCGCTAGGTTGTGAACATGACGCACGACCACCCTGCCGCTCCCGACCGGGACGCGTCGCGCCCGTTCGGGCGACTGATCACGGCCATGGTGAGCCCGTTCACCGCCGACGGGTCGCTCGACCTGGACGGCGCCGACCGGCTCGCCCGGCACCTCGTCGACGAGCAGGGCAACGACGCGCTGGTGCTCAACGGCACCACCGGGGAGTCCCCGACCACCACCGACGCCGAGAAGGAGGCCCTGATCCGGGCCGTGGTGGAGGCGGTCGGCGACCGGGCCCGGATCCTCGCCGGGGTCGGCACCAACGACACCCGACACACCATCGAGCTGGCCGCGCAGGCGGAGAAGGCCGGCGCGCACGGCCTGCTGGTGGTCACGCCGTACTACAACAAGCCGCCGCAGAGCGGCCTGCTGCGGCACTTCACCGCGGTCGCCGACGCCACCGGCCTGCCGATCATGCTGTACGACATCCCGCACCGGGCCGGCACCGCGATCGCCACCGACACCCTGCTGCGGCTGGCTGAGCACGGCCGGATCGTCGCGGTCAAGGACGCCAAGGGCGACCTCGCCGCCAGCTCCGAGGTGCTCGCGCGCAGCGACCTGGCCTACTACAGCGGTGAGGATTCGCTGACCCTGCCCGCCCTCGCGGTCGGCGCGGTCGGCGTCGTCGGCACCTCGACGCACTTCACCGGGATGCTGACCAAGCAGATGATCGAGGCGTACGAGGCGGGCGACGTCGGCACCGCCCTCGCCCTGCACCGGCGGCTGCTGCCGCTGTACACCGGCATCTTCCGTACCCAGGGCGTGATCCTGGTCAAGGCGGGTCTGGCGGCCAAGGGCCTGCCGGCCGGCCCGGTGCGCCCGCCGATGGTGGACGCCACCGCCGACGAACTGGCCCAGTTGCGCGCCGATTGCGCGGCGGCGGGCCTGGCACTTCCCGAATGATCGAACGACACGACGGACGCCGGGCGACGGCGTCGCAGAATGAGGTGGACGCGTGACCGAGGCGCACATCGAGGGTGAACTTCCCCCGCCGCTGCCGGAAGGCGGCCTGCGGATCATTCCGCTCGGCGGACTCGGCGCCATCGGCCGGAACATGACCGTCTTCGAGTACGACGGCAAGCTGCTGATCGTCGACTGCGGGGTGCTCTTCCCCGACGTCGAGCAGCCGGGCGTGGACCTGATCCTGCCCGACTTCGGTCCGATCCTGGACCGGCTCGACGACGTCCAGGCGATCGTGCTCACCCACGGGCACGAGGACCACATCGGCGCGGTGCCGTACCTGCTCGCCCACAAGACGGACATCCCGCTGGTCGGCTCCCAGTTCACCTTGGCCCTGGTCGAGGCGAAGCTGGCCGAGCGGCGGATCCAGCCGTACACGTTGACCGTGCGGGAGGGGGAGCGAGAGCGGCTCGGCCCGTTCGAGTGCGAGTTCTTCGCCGTCAACCACTCCATCCCGGACGCGCTCGCGGTGGCCATCCGCACCGGCGCCGGCCTGGTGCTGCACACCGGCGACTTCAAGATGGACCAGCTTCCGCTGGACGGCCGGATCACCGACCTGGCCGGCTTCGCCCGGCTCGGCGCCGAGGGCGTGGACCTGCTGCTGTCGGACTCCACCAACGCGGAGATCCCCGGCTTCGTCACCCCCGAGCGGGAGATCGGCCCGGTACTGGACTCGATCTTCGCCAAGGCGCGCGGCCGGATCATCGTCGCCTCGTTCGCCTCGCACGTGCACCGGGTGCAGCAGGTCTTCGACTCGGCCGTCGAGCACGGCCGCAAGGTGGCGCTGATCGGCCGGTCGATGGTCCGCAACATGGGCATCGCCCGCGACCTTGGCCTGCTCAACATCCCGCCCGGCCTGGTGGTCGGCCTGGAGGAGGCCACCAGCCTGCCGCCCGAGCAGATCGTGCTGATGTCCACCGGCTCGCAGGGCGAGCCGATGAGCGCGCTGGGCCGGATGGCCAGCGGCGACCACCGGCACATCACCATCGCCCCCGGCGACACCGTCGTGCTGGCGAGCTCGCTGGTGCCCGGCAACGAGACCTCGGTCTACCGAGTGATCAACCGGCTGGCCCGGGCCGGCGCGGTGGTGGTGCACAAGGATGTGGCCAAGGTGCACGTCTCCGGTCACGCCCCCGCCGGTGAGCTGCTCTACCTGCTCAACGTCACCCGCCCGAGCAACCTCATGCCGGTGCACGGCGAGTGGCGGCACCTGCGGGCGCACGCCCGGCTCGGCATCGAGTCCGGCGTCGCCCCGGACCGGGTGGTCCTCTGCGAGGACGGCGACGTCGTCGACCTGGTCGACGGGCGGGCCAGCCTGGTCGGCCACGTGCAGAGCCGGTACGTCTACGTCGACGGCCTCGCCGTCGGTGACGTCAGCGAGTCGTTGCTCACCGAGCGCCGGATCCTCGGCGACGGCGGCTTCATCGCCGCCACCGTGGTGGTCGACTCGGTCACCGGCAAGGTGGTCGGCGGCCCGACCGTCTCCGCGAAGGGCTTCTCCGAGGACCCGGAGGCGTTCAACCCGGTCGTCCCGCTGGTCACCGAGGCGCTCAACCGGGCCGCCGCGGACGGCATCACCGACCCGCACCAGCTCCAGCAGATCGTCCGGCGCGTTGTCGGGCGCTGGGTCAACGACGCGTACCGGCGGCGGCCGATGATCGTCCCGACGGTCGTCGAGGTCTGACCCGGCGGCCGGTCAGGGCAGCGCGGCGACCGCCTCGGCGTACGCGGCCCCGGTGCTGGCCGCCGCCGTCACCAGCACGACGAGCTGCGCCGGGGCCACCCCGTGCGTCAGGTCGGTGGTGACGTCGGCGGCCAGCACCAGCGTCCCGTCGCCGGGATCGTGCACGTACGCCGCCGGCAGCAGCCGGTCGTGGTTCCACGCGTTGCAGAACGCGTACGCCTCGGCGCGGCGGGCGGCCGGCAGCCGGCGGGTCGCCACCGCCCGGGCGTGCAGGATCTCCCCCTGCTGCCCGAGCCGCCGGAACTGGATCACCGCCTCGCCCCAGCGGCCCACCACGGTGCCGTCCGGCGCCACCGCGTAGCCGTCGCCGCGTACGTCGAGGGCGGCGGTGAGCAGCGTCAGGGTGAGCGGGACCGGCTCCTCCTCGCCCGGCGGGCCCGGCTCGGCCGGGTCGTCATCGGGCCAGTCGTCGACGTCGTCCTCGGCGGGCAGCGGCACCGGGTCGGCGAGCGGTCGTTCCGCCAGCCAGGAGGCGATCCGCCCGGACTGGTGCCCGGTGCCGTTACGGGCGTCGAAGCTGCCGGCCAGCTCGGTGGCGAGCACCTGGAGCTGGCCGCCCAGCGTGGCCACCTCCACCTCGGTCGCCGGCCGTGGCCCGTGCCCCGGGCGGTGGATGCGCCGGTCGCCGAGCCCGGCCTCGACGGCCAGCCCGCAGAGCAGCGCGCCCGCCGCGGCGAACTCCATGGCGGACAGGTCGTCGGCGGGCTGGTCCAGTCTGGGCAGTTGCTCGGCCAGCAGGCCCAGCCCACGGTCCAGGTGCCCGCCGAGCGCGCAGTAGCGCAGATGCGCGGCGAGCACCGGGAACGCCGCCCGCTCCCGGCGGTGCCGGCGGTAGGCCCATACGTGAGCCCGGGCGGCGCGTGTGACCTCGCCGGTGCGTAGCCAGGGCAGCAGTGCCGCCGCGAGGGCCCGTTCCGGCTGGTCGGTGCAGCCCACCTCGCCGTCGAGCACCGGCCGCAGCGCCGTCAGGGCCGCCCCCGGCTCACCCCAGCCGGCCAGCAGCTCGGCCCGCCGCGCCGGCGCGCAGCCGGGGCAGCCGGCGACGGCGTCGGTCGCGCCGGACCGGTCGTCGTGCCAGCGGGCGTACTCCCGGCGGGCGGTGGGCTCGTCGCCGAGGTGGTCGGCGAGTCGGCTGCGCAGCTCGGCCACGGGCTCGGCGTCCGGACCGAGCCGGTCGGCCAGCCCGTCCATCAGGGACCGGGCCTGGTCCAGACTGATCCGTGGGGTGCCGAACACCGCCTCCACCGCCTGCCGCTGGTGCCGGTGCAGCTGTTCCGCGTCGCCGGGGCGGCCGTCCAGCAGCCCGGGCGTCCGGTCGAGCGCGGCCAGGCTGCGGCGCACCGGCTCGACCAGCCGCCACCGCTGGCCGAGGTGCAGGTACGCCTCCATCAGCGCGAACCGTGCGGCCAGCCCGGTACGCGGGTCGTCGGTCGCGTCGGCCCGGGCGGCGATCCGCTCCAGCTCGGCGCAGCGGGCCTCGCCGTCGGGCAGGTCCCGAGCGTCGGCGAGGGCGTCGGCCAGGCCGCGGTCGCGGGAGGTGGTCACCGGACCGACCCGCCGGGCAGGCGGCTCACGGCTGCGGCGAGCTGACAGCCGGTGGTGATGCCGCAGTCGATGAGCTGGTCGAGCTGGTGTGGGGTGACCCCACGCTCCAGGTCGGTGGTCACCTCACCGCAGACCTGGGCCAGCCCGTCGTCGGCGACGTGCACGAACGCCTTCGGCCAGAGCCGGTCGTGGTTCCAGGAGTTGCAGAACGCGTACAGGTCGGGGACGCGCTCGATGCCGAAGCGGTGCGCGGCGACGGTCCGCACCTGCAGCAGCTCCTCGGCGACGCCCCGGCGGTGGAACCAGATCAGGCCCTGCTCCCAGCGGCCCACCAGATCGCCGTCGGGGTCCTCGGCCACCGCGTACCCTCGGTTGGCCAGCACGGCGGCGATCAGCTCGCCGGTCAGTGGCCGCAACGCCTGCGGGGGCCCGGCCAGGGGGCCGTCCGGACCGTCCTCGATCTCCGGCGACGCCATCGGCCACCCCTTCTGAGGCGAATAACACAGACTGCGCCGTGGTCCGTGCTGCGACGCGCGGACACGACCCGGAAAGCGGCGATCCGTCGGGTCCCGCCGTTACGGTGACTCTATGGCGGGCCGTACCTCTCAGGCGAGCCGGCGGCGCGGCGCGTCGCCGCGTGGCACCACGAACAGCCGTGCCCGTCAGCCGGCGAAGAAGGCCACCCGGGCGACGCCCCGGCGGCGGACCGCGGCCCGGCCGAGCCCGGCGGCGTACGTCGGCCGGGCGGTCGGTGCCCTGTGGATGGGCGTCGCGCACGGCCTGGGCTGGGCGGTCCGCGCCGCCGGACGGCACGCCGCCTCGGCCCGTGACCTGGATCCGGAGCATCGCCGCGACGGTGCCGGGTTGCTGGTGTTCGGCCTCGCCATCCTCAGCGCGGTGGGTATCTGGTTCGGCGGCGCCGGGCCGGTCGGCGCCCGTCTCGCCGACACCGTGCGGCTCTTTCTCGGCGCGGTCGCGATCGTGGTGCCGGTGCTGCTGATGGTCGGTGCCTGGCGGCTGCTGCGTACCCCGGGCGATCCCGCGCACCGCGGGCGTGGCCTGGTCGGCTGGGGCTCGATGCTGCTCGCCACCGCGGCAATGCTGCACATCGGACAGGATCCGGTCGACGGGGGACAGCGGGACTACGCGGGTGGACTGCTCGGCGCGGGCGTGGGCGACCTGCTGAAAGCGGCCGTCACCGCCTGGGTGGCGGTGCCGCTGCTCGTCCTGCTGCTGGTCTTCGGCCTGCTGGTGGTCACCGCGACCCCGATCAACAAGATCCCGGAGCGGCTCGGGCTGCTCGCCGGCAGCCTGATCGGGGCGCCGGCCACCGACGACGCCGAGGCCGAGGCGGAGCCGGAGCCGAAGCCGGCCCGCAAGCGGCCGGCCAAGCGTCTCCCCCCGCCGCTGGATCCGGCGGACCCGGACGGCGACCTCGACGACCCCGACGACCTCGACGGCGTTGATCTGCAGGACACCCTGGTGTTGCCGCGCAAGCGGCCGGCGAAGGTGCCGGCGCGCCGCAAGCCGGCCGAGCCGCCGGAGCACTCGCCGCTGCCCACCCGGGCCGAGCAGCTCGCGCTCACTGGGCTGGCCGGCGACTACACGCTGCCGCCGGCAAACATGCTGGGCAGCGGTGCCGCGCCGAAGACCCGGAGCAAGGCCAACGATGAGGTGATCGCCGCGCTGACCGGCGTCTTCGAACAGTTCGACGTGGACGCGGCGGTCACCGGCTTCACCCGTGGCCCGACGGTCACCCGCTACGAGGTCGAGCTGGGCCACGGCGTCAAGGTGGAGCGGATCACCCAGCTGTCCCGCAACATCGCGTACGCGGTCAAGTCGCCGGACGTGCGGATTCTCAGCCCGATCCCGGGCAAGAGCGCTGTCGGCGTGGAGATCCCGAACACCGACCCGGAGAACGTGGCGCTCGGCGACGTGCTCCGCTCGCGGGCCGCCACCGGCAACCACCATTCGATGGTGGTGGCGTTGGGCAAGGACATCGAGGGCGGCTACGTGGTGGCCAATCTCGCGAAGATGCCTCACATTCTCATCGCCGGGGCCACCGGCGCGGGCAAATCCAGTTGCCTGAATTCTCTGCTTGTGTCCATTTTGACCCGGGCGACTCCGGACGAGGTGCGGCTGCTGCTGATCGACCCGAAGCGGGTCGAGATGACCGGCTACGAGGGCATCCCGCACCTGGTCACCCCGATCGTGACAAACCCGAAGAAGGCGGCCGACTCGCTGGACTGGGTCGTCCGCGAGATGGACATGCGTTACGACGACCTCGCCGCCAACGGGGTCCGGCACATCGACGACTTCAACCGCAAGGTACGCACCGGCGAGATCAAGGCCCCGCCGGGCAGCGAGCGGGAGCTGCGACCGTACCCGTACCTGCTGGTGATCGTGGACGAGCTGGCCGACCTGATGATGGTCGCGCCGCGCGACGTGGAGGACTCCGTCGTCCGGATCACCCAGCTCGCCCGGGCCGCCGGCATCCACCTGGTGCTGGCCACCCAGCGGCCCTCGGTCGACGTGGTCACCGGTCTGATCAAGGCGAACGTGCCGTCCCGGCTGGCCTTCGCCACCTCCTCCCTGGCCGACTCGCGGGTCATCCTCGACCAGCCGGGCGCGGAGAAGCTGCTCGGTCGCGGTGACGGCCTCTTCCTGCCGATGGGGGCGTCGAAGCCGCTGCGGATCCAGGGCGCCTGGGTGACTGAGCGCGAGATCCAGGACGTGGTGAAGTTCTGCAAGGACCAGCGCGAGCCGGAGTTCCGCGCGGACGTGCTGACCGTGGCGCAGGACAGCAAGAAGAAGATCGACGAGGACATCGGCGACGACCTCGACCTGCTGGTGCAGGCGGTGGAGCTGGTGGTCACCTCGCAGTTCGGTTCCACGTCGATGCTGCAGCGCAAGCTGCGGGTCGGTTTCGCCAAGGCGGGCCGGCTGATGGACCTGATGGAGACCCGGGGCGTGGTCGGGCCGTCCGAGGGGTCGAAGGCCCGCGACGTGCTGGTCAAGCCGGACGAGCTGGAGGAGGTCCTGGCCGGCCTGCGCGGCGGCGACGACTGAGCCACCGGGAATCAGGAGCGATAGATCGCATACCCGATGACTATGCCGATCACGGCGCCGACCACGCTCGCCCCGGCGGCCCACCAGCCGAGCGGCTTGTCGCCGAGCACCGCGCCGACGATGCCGAGCACCAGGCCGACCAGGCCGAACAACGGCGGCAGGAAGAAGATCGCGATGACCGCGAAGATGAACGCGATAATCGTGCAGACGCGCGCCGCACCGCTTCGCGGCCGGGCGGTGGCGTGGCGGTCGGCCATGGTGTCCTCCGTGAGGTCGGCGCAGCGCGGGAAGTCATCCGCGTAGGCCGCATACCCGGCTCACCGTCGGGATCACGCCAAGAATCAGCTGAAGAGCTTGAGGCCGACCACGCCGGCGACCACCAGCAGCAGACAGGCGATCCGGGGGAGGCTGGCCGGCTCGTCCAGGGCGAGCATGCCGACCAGCGCCGTGCCCACCGCCCCGATCCCCACCCAGACCACGTATCCGGTGCCGACCGGGATGTCGCGCAACGCGTACGCCAGGCCGGCCATGCTCGCCACCAGCGTGACGACGAAGACGAGGGAGGGGAGAGGGCGGCTGAAGCCGGCGCTGCGGTCGAGGGCGATCGCCCACGCGGTCTCCAGCAGCCCGGAGAACACCAGCACGATCCAGGCCATGAGGGTCACCTCTGCGGGTGGGCCCGGCCGCCAAGGCCGGGACGGGTGGTTTGTCTCGCGGGGCGTCTTGGCCTGACCGGGTACGCCCACCACTCGTCCGGGGCGGCAGTGCCGCCGCAGCCGACCGTAGCACCGCCGCCCGATGGTCGGCCGACGCGGTGAGAAAGGCCACCAAGGCTGGAGTTGACGTCAACTTGAAGTTGGACCATGGTCGGCATGACCCTGCTCTACTCCGACGGGGATGTCGCCGCCCTGGACGCCCCGTTCACCGTCGCCGCCATGCGGGACGCATTGCTGGCCGCGTACGAGGGCCGGCTGGTCGCTCCGCCGCGGGCGGCCGCCCCGTTGGGCGGAGGGCGGATGGTGCTCACCGCCGGCCACCTCACCGGCCAGTGGTACGGCTACCGCTCCTACGACACCTTCGGGCTCCCCGAGAGCGAGCAGCTGGTCGTGCTGCACGACGCGTGCAGCGGGGCGGTCCGGGCGATCGCGGTCGGCGAGGAGCTGGGTTCCCGGCGTACCGGGGGACTGGGCGGGGTGGCCGTCGACGCCCTCGCGCGCCCCGACGCGGCCACCCTCGGGGTGGTCGGCTCCGGCCGCCAGGCGTGGACCCAGGTCTGGGCCGCCGCCGCGGTCCGCCCGCTGCGCGAGGTGACCGTACACAGCCGTTCGGCGGCCCGCCGGGAGGCGTTCGCCGCCCGGGTCCGTGCCGAGCTGGGCGTGCCGGCCCGCGCGGTCGGTACGGCCGCCGAGGCGGTCCGCGGCCGGGACGTGGTGGTGCTCGCCACCACCAGCACCACACCGGTGCTGGCCGCCGCCGACCTTGCCCCGGGCACCCACGTCAACACGGTCGGTTTCAAGCAGGCCGACCGGCACGAGTTCGGCACCGACCTGCTGGACGCCGCCGACGTGCTGGTCACCGACTCGCCGGCGCAGGCCGCCGCGTACGCGCCGCCGATGCTCGCCGCCGTCGAGCCGTACGCCGGGCGGCTGCGCGACCTGGGCGCGGTGCTGGCGGGGGCGGTTCCCGGCCGGACCGGCGCGGACCAGATCTCGGTCTTCTGCTCGACCGGCCTGGCCGGCACCGAGGTTTTCCTGCTCGACCGCCTGGCCCGGGTGGGCGCCACGCCCCGCTGACCCGTGGCCCGCGTGGCGGCCCGCCCGCGTGGGCCCACCCGCGCGGCCCGGTACCCTCGGATGGTGTCTGCCACCTCCCCTTCCCACAACAGCCGCCGCGTCGCCCTGCTGACCCTGGGCTGCGCCCGTAACGAGGTCGACTCGGAGGAGTTGGCCGCCCGGCTGCACGCCGACGGCTGGCAGGTGACCACCGACGGCGAGGGCGCCGACGTGGTGGTCGTGAACACCTGCGGCTTCGTGGAGAAGGCGAAGCAGGACTCGATCCAGACGCTGCTCGCCGCCGCCGAGACCGGCGCCAAGGTGGTCGCCGCCGGCTGCATGGCCGAGCGTTACGGCCGCGAGCTGGCCGAGAGCCTGCCCGAGGCGCAGGCGGTGCTCAGCTTCGACGACTACCCGGACATCGCCGCCCGGCTGGACGCGGTGGTGGCCGGGGAGGCGCTCGACGCGCACACCCCGCGGGACCGCCGCGAGCTGCTGCCGCTCACTCCGGTCAAGCGGCGGGACGCGGCGGTTTCGCTGCCCGGCCACGGCACCCCGACGCGGGTGGCCGCCGAGACCGACGAGCACACCCCGGCGCACCTTCGGCAGGTGCTGCGGCACCGGCTCGACACCGGCCCGGTCGCCTCGCTCAAGCTGGCCAGCGGCTGCGACCGGCGCTGCGCGTTCTGCGCCATCCCGGCGTTCCGCGGCGCGTTCGTCTCGCGTACGCCGGACGAGCTGCTCGCCGAGGCGGAGTGGCTGGCCAAGACCGGCGTCCGCGAGCTGGTGCTGGTCAGCGAGAACTCCACCTCGTACGGCAAGGATCTGGGCGACCCCCGGGCGCTGGAGAAGCTGCTGCCGCAGCTCGCCGCGATCGACGGGATCGTCCGGGTCCGGGCGAGTTACCTCCAGCCCGCCGAGACCCGGCCCGGCCTGGTCGAGGTGATCGCCACCACGCCCGGCGTGGCCGCCTACTTCGACCTGTCGTTCCAGCACTCCAGCGAGGCGGTGCTGCGCCGGATGCGCCGTTTCGGCTCCACCGACCGGTTCCTGGAGCTGCTGGCCTCCGCCCGCGCGCTGGCCCCGGAGGCGGGCGCCCGGAGCAACTTCATCGTCGGATTCCCGGGCGAGACCCGGCAGGACATGGCCGAGCTGGTCCGGTTCCTGACCGAGGCGCGGCTCGACGCGATCGGCGTGTTCGACTACAGCGACGAGGACGGCACCGAGGCCGCCGGCCTGCCGGGCAAGGTCTCCGCCGCCACGATCAAGCGGCGGTACGACAAGCTCAGCGCGCTCGCCGACGAGCTCTGTTCGCAGCGGGCTGAGGAGCGGCTCGGCTCGACGGTCGAGGTGCTGGTCGACTTGGTCGCCGACGGCGTGGTCGAGGGCCGGGCGGCCCACCAGGCACCCGAGGTGGACGGCTCGACCACCCTGGTCGCGCCGGACGGCGGCGGGGTCGATCTCGCCGCGCTGCGCCCCGGCGACCTGGTCCGGGCCACGGTCACCGCGACCGAGGGTGTCGACCTGATCGCGGTGCCGGATGAGATGATCTCGGCGGCGCCCGGCGCGGCACGGT
This sequence comes from Micromonospora sp. NPDC048999, assembly GCF_040649295.1. Classification (NCBI taxonomy): domain Bacteria; kingdom Bacillati; phylum Actinomycetota; class Actinomycetes; order Micromonosporales; family Micromonosporaceae; genus Micromonospora; species Micromonospora sp. NPDC048999. Next base: position 61,071 of record NZ_JBEZFI010000006.1, read on the forward strand.
GACGACGGGGCCGAGCAAGGCAGGGGAGCCACGTGGTGCGGTGCGAGGTACGCCGCGGAGTGCGGAGATGACCGGGGCGGAGCCGACGGTGGCGCCCCCGGTTCCGCTGCTCAACGCGGCGAACGTGCTGACCGCGGTGCGGCTGCTGCTTGTTCCGGTCTTCGCGGCCACGGTGGCGACCGGCGGGATGATCCATGCCGGCTGGCGGACCGCCGCCTGCCTGATCTTCGTGGTCGCCTCGGCGACCGACCTGGTGGACGGCTGGATCGCCCGCCGATGGGGATTGATCACCTCGCTCGGCAAGGTCGCCGACCCGATCGCCGACAAGGCGCTCACCGGCGCGGCTCTGGTGCTGCTCTCGTGGTACGACCGGCTGCCCTGGTGGGTGACCGCGGTGATCCTCCTTCGTGAGCTGGGCATCACCGGGCTGCGGTTCTGGGTAATCCGGCACGGGGTGATCGCGGCCAGCCGGGGCGGCAAGCTCAAGACGGCGCTCCAGATCCTCGCCATCACCTGGTACCTCTGGCCGATGCCGGCCGCGGTGGCCGTCGTCGGCCCGTGGATCATGGGGGCGGCGGTCGTCGTCACCGTGTTGACCGGTTTCGACTACATCGCCCAGGCCTTCCGCCTGCGTCGTCCCACCCGCTGACCCCGGCCGGCGCGGCGACGACCCGCGACGGACGGGTCGGCGGGCAGGATGAGTAGGGCCGGCGGCAGCGGCGAAGAGAGGATCGGCATGACGGATGCGCGGCACGAGCGGCCGGTCGGCAGCCCGGCGGCGGGAGTGGTGCACCGCCTGTCGCTGCGGCGCGAGACCCTCGCGACCGTCGAGTCGCTCACCGGCGGGCTGCTCTCCGCCTCGATCGTGGAGATCGCTGGGGCGAGCGGGGTCTACCGGGGCGGCCTGGTGGTCTACGCCACCGAGCTCAAGTCGCAGCTCGCGGGCGTACCGGAGGATCTGCTCGCCGAACGTGGGCCGGTCGACCCGGACGTGGCCGCCGCGCTCGCGGAGGGTGGGCGGCGCCGCTGCGGCGCCGACTGGGGGCTGGCCACCACCGGTGTGGCCGGGCCGCAGCCGCAGGACGGCAAGCCGGTCGGCCTGGTGTACGTCGCGGTCGCCGGTCCCGGCGGCACCCGGGTGAGCCGGCTCGACCTCGACGGTGGCCGCGACCACATCCGCTCGGCCGCGGTGATCGAGGCGCTGCGGTTGCTGACCGAGCGGATCCACGTGGCCGCCGGGGCCGATGACCCCGACCGGGCCGCGGCGGGCCGCCGATGAGCGGTCGGGCGACACGCCCGACCGCGGGCCCGCCCGCGAGCGCCCGCCCGTCCGTCCGCCGCCGCGGATCTGGACAATTGGAGGGGCGGGGCGGGATGTCGTGGGGGCGGGCAGCGGGTACCGTTGCGGAAAGGCTCCGACGGACGACGACGGCGCCGGGAGCGGTCCGCCGCGCTCGGCAGCGGCGCGGCCGGTCCGGAGAATGGTGGTCCTGTCAGAGGGAGGTGCGATGGTCCTGCTACGCCGGGTGATCGGTGACGCTCTGCGGGCGCGCCGACAGGGGCAGCACCGCACCCTTCGCGAAGTCTCCTCCGCAGCCAACGTGAGCCTCGGTTACCTCTCCGAGATCGAACGCGGCCAGAAAGAGCCCTCCAGCGAGCTGCTGGCGGCGATCTGCGACGCGCTCGGCGCCCGCCTCTCCGAGCTGCTCCGCGAGGTCAGCGACACGGTCGCCCTGGCCGAGCAGCTGCCGGAGATGCTGGTCCCGGTGGCCGGCAAGGCGGTCGAGCCGACGCCGGTGGCCCCGCCGGCCGTCCGCAAGGCGACCAACCGGAGCGTCCGACGGGTCGCTTCTGACGGCTCGGTGGCCGTTCAGGTCCGCCAGGATTCGCCGCTCAAGGCCACGCTGCGCAGCACCCGGGTCCGCTCCGCGGATCGGGACGTGGTCTGCGCCGCCTGACCCCGCTCGGCCGCCGTGGCCATGGTGGCACCCGCCGCGTAATGTTGATCAGGGTCGTCCGGGTGTCGGGGCTGGCGTACGCCTGGAACGATGGAGGCACACCGCGCGGCCCGTCGGTCAACTCCGCCCGGCCCGGTCGAGGCGGCGCGACGCTACTGAGGGGACAACGCGGAGATGGCGAACCCGTTCGTCAAGGGTTGGAAATACCTGATGGCGCTCTTCGGCTCGAAGATCGATGAGTATGCCGATCCGAAGGTGCAGATCCAGCAGGCCATTGAGGAGGCTCAGCGCCAGCATCAGGCGTTGGTCCAACAGGCGGCCGCGGTGATCGGCAACCAGCGGCAGCTCGAGATGAAGCTGTCCCGGCAGATGTCCGAGGTCGAGCAGTTTCAGGCGAACGCCCGGCAGGCCCTGGTGCTGGCCGACCAGGCCCGGGCCCGCGGCGACGAGGCCGAGGCCGGCCGGTACGAGCAGTCCGCCCAGCTCCTCGCCACCCAGCTGGTCACCGCCGAGCAGGCCGCCGAGGATCTGAAGACGCTGCACGACCAGGCGCTCGCCGCCGCCGCCCAGGCCCGCAAGGCGGTCGAGAACAACTCGATGATCCTCCAGCAGAAGCTGGCCGAGCGGACCAAGCTGCTCAGCCAGCTTGAGCAGGCCAAGATGCAGGAGAGCGTGGCCCACTCGCTGGAGTCCATGTCCGCGCTCACCGCACCCGGCACCACCCCCTCGCTCGACGAGGTTCGGGACCGGATCGAGCGCCGGTACTCCACCGCGATGGGCCGCGCCGAGCTGGCCGGCAACTCGGTCGAGGGCCGCATGCTGGAGATCCAGCAGGCGACGATCGACTCGGCCGGGTCGGCGAGACTGGCGCAGATCCGGTCGAGCATGGCCGGCGAGCAGCTCTCCGGTCGGCAGGATCGTCCGGCGGTGGCGCCGGCGCAGCCCGCCGATCCGGCAGCTGCCGCCCGACTGGACGAGATCCGGGCCAGCCTGAGCCGGGACCGTGGCACCGGGGAGAGCACCACCAGCTAGGGGTAGGGGAGCGATGGCGGACGAACGGGCCCGGCATTTCCGTCGACTGCGTCGGCTGCGGCGCTCCGCCCGCCGGTGGAGCGTCCTGGCCGGCGGGCTCACCGGCGTGACGGCGGTGCTGACCCCGTACGCCGGGATCGGCCTGCCGGATGCGATCTGGGCCGGCGCCGCGGGCAGCGCGATCGCGGTCGCCGCCTGGCGCTGGGCCGACCTGCGGGCCCTCGCGGCCACGCCGGCGCCGCCGGCCCTCGACCCGGCCGAGGCCGCCGCCCGCTCCCGCGCCCGGCTGGTCGCCGCCGTCGAGCGCCTGCCCGTCGGTTCCGGCGTCCTGGCCGAGATACGTCGGGTCCGGTCCCGCCGCGCGCTGCGCGGCACCACCGCCGCGCAGGCGTGGGCCCGGCTCGATCGGGCGGCGCTCACCCTGGACGGGCTGTCCGGCCGGCTCACCGGGCTGGCCGAGCCGGCGGTGCGCGAGGCGGCCGAGGCCGACCGCTCGCTGCGCGACCTGGCCGCCCGGGTGGCCGGCGTGGAACGGGCGCTCAGGATCGCTTCGCACCCTCCGCTGGTCGAGGTGCACGGCACGCTGACCGCCCAACTGGAGAGCGGGGTGGCGGCGTACGAGCGGCTGGTCGTGGCCGCCGCCGGCTACGTGGCCGAGGACTCCCGCCCGAGCACCGAGCACCCGGCCGCCGCCCGCCTCACCGAGGCGACCGACCTCCTGCACGGCGTCGCCTCCGCCCTGGCTGAACTCCGCACCCCCACCGCACGCGGTTGATCAAGGAGTTTGCGTCGGGACCGCGCGAATTCTTGACGCAAACTCCTTGATCAACAAGGCGAGGTGGGGGTGGTCACCGGGATGGGGGAGGTCCAGGGGGAGGTGCCGACGACGTTGAACGAGCGGATCCGGTAGTGGTAGGTGACCCCCCGGGCCAGACCGGTGTTGGTGAATCCACGGCCGGTGACGGTGAAGGTGGCCAGCTCGCAGGTGAAGGCGGGGTCGGCGGCGCGTTGCACCACGAACCCGGAACCCGGGCCGGCGGGCGTGCTGGCGGACCAGCTCAGGAGCACCGTGGCGGTGTCCGGGGCGGGCGAGGTCGCGGTGGCGCTCACCCCGGTCGGCAGCCCCGGCCGTGGCGGGGTGGTCACCGCGGCGACCGTCGACCAGGGTGACGCGGCGCCCAGGTACGTGGTGCGGACCCGGTAGTAGTACGTGGTGTCCGGGGCGACCGCCGGGTCGACGTGGGCGTCGCCGACGGCGATGGCGGTGGTGCCCGGGCCGCTGCTGAACGTCGGGTTGGTGGCCCGCTGCACGTCCACGCCGGTGGCGTACGAGCGGTTGGCCCAGTGCAGCGCGACCCGCAGCGGCGCGGCCGGTGGCACCGCCGCGGTCGGCTTCGCCGGGGAGATGAGCTGCACCGACGCCGGGACGCTGTTCGACCAGGCCGAGCAGCTCACCGCGTTCTCCGCGCGGATCCGGTAGTGGTAGGTGACCCCCGGCGTCACCGTCGCGTCGGTGTGCCGGGTGGCGGTGGCGGCCACGGTGATCTCGGTGAGCCCGCTGGTGAAGGCGGCGTCGGTGGCTCGTTGCAACAGGTGACTCGTGGCCGGGGGCCGGCTGCCGTGTCCGGTCCAGGCCAGCGCGATGGCCGGCAGCGCGGTGGCCGAGCCGGGTGCCGGGTTGGCGGTCAGCCCGGTCGGGGCCGCGGGCGCGACCCGCAGCACCAGAGGCCGGCTCATGCCCTGGTCGCGTAGCCCCGCCGCGCGGGTCTGCCAGCGGTACTCCCAGCCCAGGTTCACCAGTTGGTTGATCACGGCGGTCGGCCGCCCGTCGACCGGGCTGACCGGGCTGGCGTCGAGCCGGACGCCGGCCGGCCGGGACGGGTCGAGCAGCCGCACGCTGTCGCCGATCTTGAACGGCAGGCTGGGCAGGACCGGGCGCAGCGCCACGATCACGTCCTCCCACGGGTTGACCCGGATGGTCTCCTTCCAGCCCAGCTCGTCGGCGTCCGGCGGGCGGACCGTGCCGTCCCAGCCGACCCGGTTGACCAGTTGCACGTCGCAGCCCTCGACGTGCACCGGGTGGGTACGCGGGGCATCCCCGACGATCCGCCAGAGCTGTGTGCCGTCGGCCGCCCCGCCGACCGGCACGGTGGGGTCGGTCGGGTACAGCACCTCGGTGGCCGGGTCGACCGGTCCCAGCGGCAGGGTCGTCGCGGTCGCCGGGCCGGCGTTCGAGTGGCCGACGCCGAGCCGGCCCACCGCCCGGCCGTGCTGGGCTTCGAAGACCTGCCCGACCGACTTCACCAGCAGCGGCAGGGTCACCGGGATGACCGCCCCGGGCGGGGTGAAGGTGACTGACGTGGCCCGTGCCGCGACCAGCGTCTCCCGGGGGGTGCGGGTGCCGAAGGCCGCGTCGTACGCCGGTTGCGGCACGATCGGCGGTCGCTGGCTCGCCGCGTACGCCTCGGGCAGGCGGGCGGCGAGCCGGGCCACGTCGTACGGCTCCGCCGGGGTGCCGACCACCCGGAACTGCAGCACCGTACGGGTGTTCGGGCCGTAGCCGGGACGGGCGGCGGGCAGGCCGCCGATCGTGGTGCGGTCCGGCGCGTCGGTGTGGTGGTCGTACCGGGGGTCGAACCGGGGCAGCGGGGCGGGGCAGTCGTTGTAGAGGATCAGCGTGCTGCCCGGCGGGAGCGTGGCGAAGTCCACCACCACGTCGGCCCGCTCCCCGGGGGCCAGCAGCAGGGTGTGCTCGTCCACGTTGAGCGCGGTCGGATCCTGCCGGTCGTACCGGTAGCCGATCGGCCGGTTCGCCAGCACCACCGGGGCGGGCAGCAGGCCGGCCTCGTTGCCGATCCGGATCAGCGCCGGGCCGGCGGCCCCGGGGTCCGGCACCCCGCCGTCGCGCCCGTCGGTGGGCCAGCATGCCGGCCGCCCGGCGGCCCGTACCGCCTCGACCATCGGCACCTCGCCGGCGTCCGGGTCGGCCAGGTGCCCGTCCTCGGTCCACATCGGCCGGTTCGAGGCGGCCCGGTAGAGCTGGAGGTTGAGGCTGCGGTCCGCGCAGGCGTTGAGGATCCGGAACCGGTACGCCCGGGGCGCCACCTCCAGGTACGGGTAGGCCACCCCGTTGACCAGTGGGGTGTCCCCGTACGCCTCGGGGACGGCCGACGGGTGCGGCACGTTGGGCGCCAGTGGTGGCTCGTCCGGCTCGGCGACCGGGTCGTGATGCGGATTCGGCGTCGGGGCGATCCACGGGCTGCCCCCGCCGTCCGGGTCGTGCGTCCACGGCCCGTAGTCCCAGCGACCGGTCGGGTTGGTGCCGGTGCTGCCGTACGGGTTCTGCCGGGGCTGGTAGACGTGCGGGTGCCAGAGGCTGCCCTTGGCGCCCCAGCGGTCCCGGTCCCAGGTCGGGTCCTGCGCGGCGAGCTGCGCGTCGTCCGGCACGAAGGTCTTGTCCTGGATCACCAGCGGCAGCTGGTCGGCGGGCAGCACCCCGTCGCCGACCAGCCGTTCCTCGGCCGGATCGGTGAGCAGGTAGAGGGCGAGCTGCCCGGCGTAGACGGTGAGCCGGGCCAGGCCGAGGGTGTTGTCGTGCAGCCACATCAGCCGGCCGCTCTGCTCGTTCGGGAAGTAGAGGGTGGTGGCGCCGGCGCCCGGCGGCGGCATGTCCGGCACCGGCGTCACCCCCACCCCGACCGGGTACGGAGTGATCTCGCCGGCGGGGGTCACCCACTGCCAGGGGTTACCGGCGCTGATCCAGGCGGTCTGCCCGCCGGCCAGGTGCGGCACCGCCCGGTTCTGCGGGTATGGCGCCGGCCCGTCCAGCGGCCCGGTGCCGGCCCCGTCGACGGTCTCGTCCACCGGCAGGAAGAGTTCGCCGGCCCGACCGGTGGGCAGCTGGTTGATGAACTTGATCCGGACCGGCCGACCGCGGCGTGCCATGATCACCGGACCGAGGTGCCAGGGCCGGTCCGGCGGGTAGACCGTGTTGTGCCCGGACGGGTCGGTGCCCAGGTTGAGCTGGCGGTAGCCGCGCAGCCGGGTGGCCGGCAGATCCCGGTGCAGGCGCTGGGCGTACTCCTGTAACCCGATCTCGTAGTAGTCGCAGCCGGGCCAGGTGATGGTGTCCGGCACCGCCACCGGCAGCCGGGCGCCCGAGCTGGCGTTGTCGGACGTGCTCGGCAGCGGCAGCGGGTCCACGAACTTGCGGATGCCGGTGCCGGGCACCGGGCGGCCGGCCCGGTCGGGCATCGGCAGCGGGCTGCCGGCGAAGTTCGGCACCGGGCCGAAGCAGCGCGGCGCCGCGGCCGGGTCGAGGCTGGCCGGCGTCGGCCCGGTCTCCTCCTCGGCGACCCGGGTGGCGGGCACGGTCGGCGCGGGGTTCTCGTCGGTCCGGAGGGCGCGCTCGACCCAGCCCGGCCGGAGTCTGCGGAACAGGGCCATGACTCTCCCCCGGAACAAGGCGCGTCCGCCGCCACCCCGGCGTGCCGGGCGTACGCGCTGCTGACGACCAGTCAGTGGTCAACCGCAGCATGCGACGCCAGAGCCGGGGGAGGGAAGTACCCAATCGTCCGTATCTCTGGGGGATCTTGCCGATTCGTGGAAGTTCCACGAACCGGCGGCGGTTTGTCACCGGTCGAAACGGATCTCCACCCGCCGGTTCCGGGCCCGGCCCGCCGGGTTGTCCCGGCCGTCCACCTGGTTCGGCGCCACCGGTCGCGCCTTGCCGAAGCCTTGCACCACGAAGTGGACCGGCGCGTCGCCGAGCAGCCGGGCCAGCTCGGCGCGGACCGCCTCCGCCCGTCGCCGGGACAGCGCGAGGTTGCTCTGCCCGCTGCCGATCGAGTCGGTGTGGCCGTCGATCCGGACGTTGCCCCGGGCCTCGGCGCGGAGCTGCTCGGCGATCTCGACCAGCCGGGCCCGGGCGGCCGGGGTCAGGTCGGCCTTGCCGAAGGCGAACAGCACGTCGGCGGCCAGGGTCAGCTCGACCCGCGAGCGGGACTCGGCGGTGATGCTTCCGTCGGTCAGGTCCTCGATCGGAACGACGATGTCGAGCGCGGGGGCGGTGATGTCCAGCGCCGGGCGGGCCACATCCGTGCCGGGAGTGACGCTCGGCCCGGGTGCTGGTGACGCAGGTTCCGCCGTGGCGGCCGGGCCGGCCGGTGCGACGATCAGCACGCCGAGGGCGACAGCGGCGACGGCCAGCGCCGCCACCCGCTCAGCCGAGCGGGACATTCTCGAACACCGGTACCCGAGGGATGACCACGTCGACGGCGGTGACGTCGTCCGGCGGGGCGCCGAACGTGGCGTACAGCCAGATGGACTGACCAGGCCTCACGAACACCGACGAGAGGTCGGAGGAGGCCAGGTATTCCTCCCGCTCGGCCTGGTTGGCCTGGGTCCGACCGGCGCCCGCGTTGACCCGGGCGACCAGGTATCGCTTGCGATTCTTGCGGTCCACCAGGGTCACCCCGGCGAAGGTCAGCGAGATGGTGTCGCCCTGGAACGCTTCGCCCACCTGCCAACTGGTGGCGTCCTGGTCGGTGCGGGTCAGCTTGACGTTGACGGTGACAAATCCGTCGCGGCGGCGGAGCTGGCCGAGCTCGACCCGGACCGAAAAGGCTTTGCCGCCCCTGCTGATCTCGACGTCGCGGGTCGCGACGATCACGCCGACGTCCGAGGGATCGTCGGGCGCGGCGCCTTCTGGCGCGGCGTTTTCCGGCGCGGCACCGGCCGTGGTCTTCGCGCCGTCGGGCCGGTCGGGGCCGCTCAGGGCCCCGCATCCCGTGATCGTCAACGCCGCGGTCAGCGCGAGTGCGCCGATCCGGCTGGTCCTGGTGAGCCGCACGAGACCATTACCCCCCATGGATTGGTATGTACGAGGGGCACAGCCTACAAACTGGACACAGAGGCGGCGATCACCGGCCGGCTCAGGGTTCTGTCGCCTCATCCGGGCGGTGCTTGGCAATCCATGCCGCTACGTCGCTTTTTGGTGATGTGCCGTTCGGACGGGGCGGTGCCGGCCCGGAAGGCAGCCGGAGCCGCCCGGTCAGCAGCGGTCCGGCTGGCAGACCGGGCACCAGTAGGTGACCCGCTCGCCCAGGTCCTTGCTCCGGATGGCGGTGCCGCAGCGTCGGCAGGGCTGGGCTCGCCGGCCGTACACGTAGGTGGTGCCGCCCCGGTGCAGCGAGCCGGTGGTGCTCTGCGTCCACCGGCCCCGGTTCGCCGCGAGCAGCCGTTGTGCGAGGGCGACCATTTCGGCCAGGTCGGGCACCGCGCGGACCGGCGTCCACGGCGATGTCCCGCGTAGGAACAGCACCTCGCACTTGTAGAGATTGCCCACGCCGGCCAGGTTGCGCTGGTTCAGCAGCGCCTCGCCGATGGTCTCGTCCGGGTGGGCGGCCAGCCGGCGGACCGCCTCGTCCGGATCCCATTCCGGACCGAGCAGGTCCGGCCCGAGGTGGCCGACCAGCGAGTCCTCCTCAGCGGTCGGCACCAGGGCCAGCTCGTGCAGGTGGTAGCCGACCGCGACCGCGCCCGGGGAGCGGAGCACGGCCCGGATCAGGTGGGCCGGCTGCGCCGCCCACCGTTCGCCCGGGGCGTACGCCCGCCAGGCGCCGTCCATCCGCAGGTGCGAGTGCAGCGTCCAGTCGCGCCGGCCGTCGGCGTGCCCGTCCGGCGCGGTGAGCCGGAGCAGCAGGTGCTTGCCGCGGCTGACCGACTCGCGGACGGTCCAGCCGGTCAGGTCGGCCGTGGCGAGCTGCGGCACCCGGAAGTCGGAGCCGGTGAGCCGGGCGCCGGCCAGCGCCCGCTGCAGGACGCGGGCGGTGTTCCAGACGGTGTCACCTTCGGGCACCCGTCCATCGTCCCTCGCCCGCCCGGGTCAGTCTTCCCGGTGCACGGTCAGCACGTCGCCGGGGCGTACGCCGAGCAGGTCGACGGCGCGGCCGGTGTTGACCGCCAGCGCGATCAGCCCGGCCGAGTCGACGTACGCGACCAAGCCACCGACCGGGGCGTCGCCGAAGGTACGCCCGTGCATCGCGACGGCTCCAGCGACCGCCTCGGACGCGCCGAGCTGGCGTTGTCGGTCGGTCCGAGCGGCCACCCGGACCCGCTCCGGCATCCCATCGAGGAGCTCGGCCGGGGCGGCGAGCTGCACGTTGCCGAAATGGTCGACGGTCAGCACCTCGGCGGCGAACCCGTCAGGCTCGGCGCGGAACACCGGCGCGGGCAGTCGGACCAGTGCCGCCGGGTCCACCGCCGGACCAGCCTCGGCGAGCGGGGCGCCGAGCGCCAGCCGGGCGGCGACCGGCGCGAACACGTCCCGACCGTGGAAGGTGCGGGAGACCGACGATGCCAGCCACGCCGGGTTGGTCAGCTCCACCGCTTCGGTGATCCCGCCCAGGGCCTCGGCGGCGTCCAGCAGCAAGCCGTTGTCCGGCCCGACGAGCAGCCCGCCCGGGGTGGACAGGGCGATCCCCCGTCGGCTGGTGCCCACGCCCGGGTCGACCACCGCGATGTGCACCCCGGCCGGCAGGTCCGGCACGGTCTGCGCGAGCACGGCCGCACCCCGGCGTACGTCCGCCGGTGGCACCAGGTGGGTCACGTTGATCACCCGGGCGGCCGGGGCGAGCCGGGCGATGACCCCGTGACACGCCGCCACGAACCCATCGGCGAGACCGTAGTCGGTGGTCAGCGAGATCCACGGGGTCCGGGCCATGCGGGCAGGCTATCCGGCGGCCGGGCGGCTGGTAGGGAGGGCGTCTCTACCGGGTGAAATGTGACAATGTTTTATCAAACTGGCGTCGGCCGTCCGATCGCCATGAAAGCGTCGCTATGGGCCTGTCAGTCGATCGAGAGGAGCAGTATGGCGACGAAGATGGCACGGCTGGTGGCCATCGGAGCGGTGGCCGCGACGACCGCCGTCGGTAGTCCAGCGTGGGCCTCAGACGGCGGCCCTCAGACGCAACCGACGCCGCGCTTCGACGTGATCAACCAGGTCTCGGACCAGGCGCTGACTCAGGACTCCCAAAGCCCGGCGCTCGTGGACCCGAACGCCGTCAACACCTGGGGCCTCGCCCTGGGGCCGGACACGCCGCTGTGGGTGGCCAACAACGGCACCGACACGGCCACCGTCTACAGCGGCGGGGTGGGCGGCGAGCGAGTCGAAAAGGTCAATATCACGGTCAGCGTGCCCGGCGGGCCGACCGGCGCGGTGTTCAACGACACGGCCGGCTTCGCGGTGCCGGACGCGGGTGGCGGTGCGCCCGCCCGCTTCATTTTCGTCACCGAGGGCGGCGACGTCATCGCGTGGAACCAGAACGCGGGCGCCAATGGCGTCGTCGTTGCCCACGGGACGGAGGGCGCGGTCTACAAGGGTGCGACCCTGCTGCATACGGACTCCGGCAACTTCCTGCTCGCCGCCGACTTCCACAACGCGCGGATCGACGTGTTCGACGAGCACTTCGACAAGGTTGACTTTTCGGATGTCCGCTTCCAGGACCCGGACCTGCCGGAGGGCTTTGCGCCGTTCAACGCGTTCGCGGTCGGCGAGCGGGTCTACGTCAGCTACGCCGAGCAGGACGCGGCGGCCCACGACGACGTGCCCGGTGAGGGGCTCGGCTTCGTGGACCTCTTCACCGACTTCGGCCGGCAGGTGTCCCGGGTCGCCAGCATGGGGACGCTCAACGCGCCGTGGGGCATGGCCATCGCGCCGAACAGCTTCGGCAGCTTCGCCGGTGACCTGCTGGTGGGCAACTTCGGCGACGGCAGGATCAACGTGTTCAACGGGACCGAGTTCCAGGGCCAGCTGCAGGACGCCGAGGGTGACGCCATCACGATCGACGGTCTCTGGGCGCTGCTGCCCGGGACCGCGACGACCGGCGGCCAGGGCACGCTCTGGTTCAGCTCCGGGCCGGACAACGAGCAGCACGGCCTGGTGGGTCAGTTGATCCGGGCGAACTGACGGTCGGCTGCTGCCTGTCGCGCCTCCGGGGCCACCCCGGGGGCGCGGCATCGTTCCCGCAGCGCCGGCCGTCCTACCGGTCACCGCGGTAGCGGTTCGCATGTAGTGGCCTTGCCCGCGCTCCGATACCACTCGATCCTGGATCGAGCACGATCTCCGCGTGGGCCGCGGCCCGCGAGGTGCGGGGTGCGGGTGGTCGGTCAGCTACGCAGGCGCAGGCCGCGCGGGGTGGCCCGGAAACCGGCGGCGGTCAGCGCGTCGCGCAGCGGCGAGGCGTGGACCGCCTCACCGTCGGCGCGTTCCACCGAGATGGCGCCGAGCGCGCCGGAGTGCACCGCGTCCGCGAGCGCCTTCCCGGCCGCGGCGAGCGCGTCGGTGTCGTCGTTGAACGACAGGAGGGTCCGCCCGCCGCGCTCCACGTAGAGCACCAGGTCGCCGCCGACCAGCACGACCAGGGCACCGGCCTTGCGCCCGGCCCGGTGCCCGGTGGCCGGGGCCGTGCCGTCGCCCGAGTCGACGACCCGTTCCGGCCAGGGCAGCGCCGCCCCGTACGGGTTCGCCGGGTCGGTGGCGGCCAGCACCACGGTCGGCCCGCCCCCGCCCCGGGTGTCGTCGGCCAGGGCGCGGATGCGGTCCACCGCCCCGGGCACCGCGAACTGGGCCGCGCCCAGCCCCTCGACGAAGTAGCCCCGGCGGGCCGCCCCGCGCTCCTCGAGCGCGGACAGCACCGGGTAGACCGCGGCGAAGCCCCCGGCGACCTGCTCGGCCATCACCGCGCCGCGGGTGACCACGCCGTGCCGTTCCAGCAGCAGGTCGGCGAGAGCGGCGGCCCGGCGGGTCGGGTCGAGGTCCCGCTCGGGCAGCCGGGACCAGCGCCCGGCGACCGTGGGCGGGCCACTACGGCTGGGCAGCGCCACCCGGCCGGGCCGGCGGTAGCGGGTGGTGCGCGGGGCGGACGGCCGGGACCGGTGCGCCCCGCCCCCGCCGAGCACGGCCCGCAGCGGGGCGAGCGTGTCGTTGGTGAGGTGCCCGGCCCAGACCAGGTCCCAGAGCACCGCGGTCAGCGCCGCGTCGTCGGTCGAGCCGACCCGGTCGGACAGGGTGCGGAAGAACAGCGCCTGCCCGTCGGCGAGCGTCTCGAGCACCGCGTCGTGCAGCGGGGTGCGGGCCAGCGCCTCGTCCGGCGGCGGGAGCAGCAGCGGCGCGACATCGGCGTACGCCAGGGTCACCCAGCCGTCGCCGCCGGAGATCGCCCCGGACCCGGCCCACAGCACCTCGCCGCTGGCGCACAGCTCGTCGAGCTGGGCGGGGGAGTAGTCGGCCACCCGGGCGGGCAGCACCAGGCGTTCCAGCGCGGACGCCGGCACGGCGACGCCCTGCAACTGCTCCACGGCGGCGGCGAGGGCCTCCACGCCCCGGGCCGACGAGCCGACCTGCTGCCAGCGGGGCAGGAACGCGGCCAGGGCCCGTGGCGGCACCGGCTCGATCTCCCGGCGCAGCGCGGCGAGCGAACGTCGGCGCAGCAGCCGCAGCACCTCGGCGTCACACCACTGGGTGCCGACGCTGTCCGGGGCGAACTCGCCGGAGACCACCCGCCCGGTGGCGGCGAGCCGGCGCAGCGCCTGCTCGACCACGAACACCCCGAGCCCGAACCGGGCGGCGCAGGTGGCCGCCGCGAACGGGCCGTGGGTGCGCGCGTACCGGGCGACCAGGTCGCCGAGCGGGTCGGCCACCGGTGTCAGGTACGCCTCGGCCACCCCGACCGGCAGCGCCACGCCGAGCGCGTCCCGCAGCCGGGCCGCATCCTCCACGCCCACCCAGCGTTCCTCGCCGGCGATCCGGACCCGCAGCACCCGGCGGGCCGCCGCCAGCTCGGCCAGCCAGCCGGCCGGTACGCCCCGCTCGGCCAGCTCGACCTCGCTCAGATCGCCGACCACCCGGAGCAGCTCGACCACGTCCTCGGCGTCTCGGGGGCGGCGCTGCTCGGTGCGCCAGCGCAGCTGCCGCTCGGTCTCGACGAGCACCGCCGGGTCGAGCAGCTCCCGCAGGTCGACCCGGCCGAGCAGCTCGCCGAGCAGCCCGGAGTCGAGGGCGAGCGCGGCGGCTCGCCGCTCGGCCAAGGGCGCGTCGCCCTCGTAGAGGAAGGCACCGACGTAGCCGAAGAGCAGCGAGCGGGCGAACGGGGACGGGCGCTCGGTCTCCACCTCGATCAGGCGGATCTTGCGGGCGGCCAGGTCGCGCATCAGCTCGGCCAGGGCCGGCTGGTCGAAGACGTCCTGCAGGCATTCCCGGGCGGCCTCCAGGGTGACCGGGAAGTCGGCGTACTCGCGGGCCACGTCGAGGAGCTGGGCGGCGCGCTGCCGCTGCTGCCAGAGCGGCTGCCGGCGGCGCGGGTCGCGGCGGGGCAGCAGCAGCGACCGGGCCGCGCACTCGCGGAACCGGGACGCGAACAGCGCCGAGGTGCCGACGGACTCCTCGACCAGTTGGGCGATCTCGTCGGGCTCGAAGATCACCACGTCGGCGCCGGGTGGCTCGTCGGCGGTGTCCGGCAGCCGCACCACGATGCCGTCGTCGGCGGGCATCACCTGGGCGTCCACGCCGTATCGTTCGGCGAGGCGGCGGCCGATGGCGAGCGCCCACGGGCCGTTGACCCGAGCGCCGAGCACCGAATGCACGGCGAGCCGCCAGTCGCCCAGCTCGTCGCGGAACCGCTCGACCACCACCGTCCGGTCGTCCGGCAGGGCGCGGGTGGCATCCCGCTGCTCGCGCAGATAGGCCAGCAGGTTGCCGGCGGCCCAGTCGTCCAGCCCGCCGGCCCGTAGCGCGGCGACCGCGTCCTCGTCACGCTGGCGAAGCAGCGCCCGGACCCGGGCGCCGATGGCCCGGCCCAGCTCGACCGGGCGGCCGAGCTGGTCGCCCTTCCAGAACGGCATCCGGGCGGCCTGCCCCGGCGCGGGCGACACCAGCACCCGGTCGGGGGTGATCTCCTCGATCCGCCAGGACGACGAGCCGAGCAGGAAGACGTCGCCGACCCGGGACTCGTAGACCATCTCCTCGTCCAGCTCGCCGACCCGGGCGGCCCGCTCGGCGCCAGCCAGGAAGACGCCGAACAGCCCCCGGTCGGGGATGGTGCCGCCGCTGGTCACCGCCAGCCGCTGGGCGCCGGGGCGGCCGGTGAGCACGTCGGTGGCCCGGTCCCAGACCAGCCGGGGACGCAGCTCGGCGAAGGCGGTCGACGGGTAGCGCCCGGAGAGCATGTCGAGCACCGCGTGCAGCGCCGACTCGGGCAGCTCGGCGAACGGGGCCGCCCGGCGGACCAGCACGGCGAGGTCGCCCAGCCGCCACGGCTCCAGGGCCACCATCGCCACGATCTGCTGGGCCAGCACGTCGAGCGGGTTGCGCGGGTAGCTCAGCTCCTCGATCGCGCCCTGCGCCATCCGCTCCGAGACGACGGTGCAGGAGAGCAGGTCGCCGCGATGCTTCGGGAAGACGACGCCCCGGGAGACCGCGCCGACCTGGTGCCCGGCCCGGCCGACCCGTTGCAGGCCGGCGGCGACGCTCGGTGGGGCCTCGATCTGCACCACCAGGTCGACCGCGCCCATGTCGATGCCGAGCTCCAGGCTGGAGGTGGCGACCACCGCGGGGAGCTGCCCGGACTTCAGCGCCTCCTCGATGTGTCGGCGTTCCTCCCGGGAGACGCTGCCGTGGTGGGCGCGGGCGATCACCGGCACCGCGCCGGCCGCCGCCCCGGACTGCGCCATCACCTCGGCCGGCGGCCGGGGCGGCCGTGGCGGCCCGCCGCCCTGCGCCACGCGCCCGCCGGTCGGAGCGCCCGCCGCCTCCAGTTCCTCGGCGGCCAGCTCGTTGAGGCGCGCGCAGAGCCGTTCGGCGCTGCGCCGGGAGTTGGTGAAGACAATGGTCGACCGGTGCGAGCGGATCAGCGCGAAGACGCGTTCCTCGACCGCCGGCCAGATCGACGCCCGGCGCGGGCCGGGGCCGCCGAGGTCGTCGTCCGGCGGCTCCTGCTTGTCGAGGCGGGTCATGTCCTCCACCGGCACCTGGACGCTGACCTCGATGGTCTTGCTGCTGGCCGGCTGCACCACGTCGACCGGGCGGGCCCCGCCGAGGAAGCGGGCGCAGCCGTCGACCGGTCGTACGGTGGCGGACAGGCCGATCCGTTGCGCGGGCGTCTCCAGCAGCGCGTCGAGGCGCTCCAGCGACAGGGCCAGGTGGGCGCCGCGCTTCGTGCCGGCGACCGCGTGCACCTCGTCGACGATGACCGTGCGTACTCCGCGCAGCGAGTCCCGGGCGGCGGAGGTGAGCAGCAGGAACAGCGACTCCGGCGTGGTGATGAGGATGTCCGGCGGGTTCCGCGCGAAGGCCCGCCGCTCGTCGGCCGGGGTGTCGCCGGTGCGCATGCCGACGGTGATCTCCGGCGGGGCGAGACCGAGCCGGGTGGCCGCCTGCCGGATGCCGGCGAGCGGGGCGCGCAGGTTGCGCTCCACGTCGACGGCGAGGGCCTTGAGCGGGCTGACGTAGAGCACCCGGCAGCGCTGCCGTGCCTCGGCCGGCGGTGGCGCCTTGGCCAGCTGGTCCAGCGACCAGAGAAACGCGGCCAGGGTCTTGCCCGAACCGGTCGGCGCCACGACCAGAGCGCTGCGCCCGGCCGCGACCGACCGCCACGCGCCGGCCTGGGCGGCGGTGGGCGCCGCGAAGGCGGCGTTGAACCACTCGCGGGTCGCCGCGCCGAAACCCGCCAGCACCGCCGCGTCCCCGCCGGTCACCTCGTCCGCCACCCGTCCATCGTGCCTCGCCGGTGCGACATCCGGTCCGTGGCGGGATCTGGTCTGTCCGGGTCGGTGGGCTTACGCGTCGGATGCCATGTTGCAGCTGTTAAGTCTTACTTAACTGCTTGCTTGCGGTGCGCAACATAAAGTAACTTCACTCGCAACGCGGCGTGGGGTGGGGGGCGTGGATGACCGTCGACGGGCGAGGCTCCGGGTCCGGGACCGACGTGCTCATCCGCAAGGTCGACGGCCATCTTGCCGCGCTCCGCACCGGCCTGCACGGCCCCGAGCTGGAGCTCGCCGAGAAGTTGGCCCGCTGCCTGCGTGAGCTGGTGGTCGCCACCGCCCATTCCAGCGCCGCCGACCGCGGCCTGGTCCGCGCCGCCGTGCACTACTTCGTCCTGCGCCGGGAGAGCCGCGGCAAGCTGCTGCCGGTGCGCTCCCTCACCGCCGCGCAACGGGTGGTCAACAAGGCCGTCCGCCAGCTCGGCCGTCCCGACCTGCTGGTGGAGACCCCACGGGAGCGCCCGGCCCCCGAGCCGGCTACGACCATTCCGGCTCGGCGCGCCTGACACGGCGGCGGGTCCCGGAGCGGGCGAGAGTGCCACGGCCTGCGGGTTGGCCGCGAGTTCGCCTCCACAAGGCCAGGTCCGCGAGGTGGTCAACGGCACCGCTGATCTGGGAAGATGCCGGCACGCCTGACGATGATCCTCTGGCCTGGACGCCCAAAGATCAGCAGAAGTGGGGCGCTCGTCCTCAGCCTGCTTGTAGGAGCATGACCATGGCACGCCGCAGTCGGCCCTCGAGAAGTAGGCGACAACCCAGGTCGAAATCGCCGCAACGGAAGTTCCCGTTCGGGCTCTCATGGGCCGACATTATCGGTCTCGGTCTGAGCGCCGCGCTGATCGCCGCAGGCGTGGCCGCCCTGCTTTCTTATCAGAGGAGCGCCGAGCAGATAATCGTCCAAGGTCACTGCGTAACGGCATCTATCGATGACACTAGAGCATCTGTCATGTTCCTCGGGCACGTGGCCGATATCAGCTTCGAGCTCAACGGAGAGGTTCGACGCGAAGAGCTCTACTATGGCAAGGAGGCGCTCGATTCGGCGACCAGGGTGATCTGTCTGGACCCGAATGACCCGTCGATTTTTTATGACCGCGACGGTAGCGGATCGAGCTACGACCAATGGACTCAGTTCATGACTGCCACTGCCCCGATTGTGTTGGGTGCCGTTGGCCTGATCCTCGGTCTTGGTATGCGAGAGTGGCCGTGGACCAAGCCTCACCCCGCGGATCGCGCGAAACCTCCGAAGATGAAGCGAAGGAAGCTGCGGAGGCTCCAGGAGCTGCAGGAGCAGCGGAAGCGGCGCAATTCCCGTTAATGGAATTTTTCGTCGGATGTGGCCGATAAGTAATCGAGGTAGCCGCAACGGGGTCATCAAGCGATCGCCAGCTGATGGGCCCCGTGCATCCACCGCCAGCGAGAACGCGCCGCTCCGCCAGCACCGCGCATACCGCCGCAGCAGGCAACCGCGACCTCGCGATGACGCACCACGCGGGTCATCGCGACCCGCTGGACACCGACGAGCTGGCGGGGCGGTGAACCAGACGCCGGGGAGGGTTGCCGGCACCTTCAGCGGGCGTCCAGACAACGCCGATAGAATGGCTGCATGATCGACTCTTCTGCCCAGGAGGGCAGCAGTAGCCAGCCGGGTACGGCCCGGCAACCCCTCGCCCCGACGACCCCGGGAGCCCTGAGCCTCCCGTGCTGATCCTCGTCGGACTCGTTCTCATCATCGTGCTCACCGCCGCCACCGGCTACTTCGTGGCCCAGGAGTTCGGCTACGTCGCCGTGGACAGGGGCAAGCTCAAACAGCTCGCCGACGACGGTGACCAGGCCGCCGCCCGGGCCCTGGAAGTAACGGGCCGGCTCTCGTTCATGCTCTCCGGCGCCCAGCTCGGCATCACCGTGACCGCCCTGCTGGTCGGCTACGCCGCCGAGCCGTACCTGGGCACCGGGCTGGCCGACCTGCTCGGCGTCGCCGGGGTCTCCACCGGCGTGGCGCTGCCGCTGTCGGTGGCGCTCGCTCTGATCATCGCCACCGTGGTGCAGATGGTCCTCGGCGAGCTGGCCCCGAAGAACCTGGCCATCGCCCGCGCCGAGCCCCTCGCCCGGGCGCTGGCCCGGTCCACCCTGCTCTACCTGAAGATCGCCGGCCCGCTGATCACCCTCTTCGACCGGGCCGCCGTGCGGCTGCTGCGTCGGCTCGGCATCGAGCCGATCGAGGAACTGCCGAGCGGCGCCACCCCGGAGGACCTGGAACAGATCATCGCCGACTCGCGGGAGGAGGGGCACCTCGACGCCGCGATGTCCGACCTGCTCGACCGGGGCCTCGACTTCCGGGAACTGACCGCCGGGGAGGCCATGGTCCCCCGGGTCGACGTGCACATCGTACGGGCCGACGAACCGGTCAGCCGGGTCGTCGAGCTGCTCGACACCGGCCACTCCCGGTTCCCCGTCCGGGGCGCCGAGGGGGTCGACGACCTGATTGGCGTGATCGGCATCGCCGACGTGCTCGGGGTGCCGCCGCCGGAGCGGGCCACCACCCGGGTGGCGGCGGTGGCCGTACCCCCGCTGCTGGTGCCGGAGACGCTGCCGTTGCCGACGGTGCTGGACCGGCTCCGGGTCGGGCACCGGCAGCTCGCCTGCGTGGTCGACGAGTACGGCGGCTTCGCCGGCGTCATCACGCTGGAGGACATCGCCGAGGAGCTGGTCGGGCCGATCCGCGACGAGGACGATCCGCCGGAGCGGGCCCCGGCGCGGCAGGAGGACGGGTCCTGGGTGGTGCCCGCCCGCTGGCGGATCGACGAGGTCGCCGACAGCACCGGCATCGCGCTGCCCGAGGCACCTGAGTACGACACCGTCTCCGGGCTGGTGATGCGGGAGCTGGGTCGGGTGCCTGAGGTGGGCGACCGGCTGGAGATCAGCCTCGGCGTCGACGGCGACGAGCCCGACGCCGAGCCGCGTGCCCTGGTCGAGGTACTGGCCGTCGACCGGCACGTGGCTGACTCCGTCCGACTCCGGATCGCCGAGCGCGGGGGCGGGGAGGTGGCGGCATGAGCGAGCGTCAGCGAGCGAATCATCGGCGCAGCGCGGTGGTGCCTCATGGCGACGCCGAGCGTCAGCGAGGTGGCGGCATGAGCGAGCGTCAGCGAGCGAATCATCGGCGCAGTGCCCATGCCGACGCCGAGCGTAGCGAGGTGGCGGCATGACGCCCGGGTTCGCGCTCTTCTTCTCGGTCGTACTCCTCGCCCTCAACGGCTTCTTCGTGGCGGCCGAGTTCGCCCTGGTCGCAGCCAAGCGCTACCGCTTGGAACAGGCGGCGGCCGGCGGCGGCCGGGCGGCCCGCGCGGCCCTGGACGGGGCCCGCGAGCTGGGCCTGATGCTGGCCGGGGCGCAGCTCGGCATCACCCTGTGCACCCTGGGGCTGGGCGCCCTGGCCGAACCGGCGATCGAGCACCTGATCAGCCCGCTGCTGCACGCCGTCGGGCTGCCCCAGGCGGCGAGCCACGTCGTGGGGCTGCTGTTCGCTCTGGCCCTGGTGACCTTCCTGCACCTGGTGGTCGGCGAGATGGCCCCGAAGTCCTGGGCGATCACCGACGCGGAGCGCTCGGCGATGCTGTTGGCGCTGCCGTTCCGGGCCTTCGCACGGGTCGCCCGCCCGGTGCTGTCCGCGTTGAACGCGCTGGCCAATGCGGTGCTGCGGCTGTTCGGCGTGCACCAGCAGGACCAGCTCGCCCAGGTGCACGGCCCGGACGAGCTGCGCATCCTGCTGGAGCAGTCCCGTGAGCACGGGCTGCTCGGCGCCGAGCAGCACCGGATGCTGACCAGCATGCTGGAGCTGCAGGGCACCACCGTGGCGCAGGTGATGGAGCCGTTCGACCGGATCGTCGCGGTCCGCCGGGAGGACACCGCCGAGCAGATCGAGCACGTCTCTCGGGACAGCGGTCGCTCCCGGCTGGCCGTCGTCGACGCCGGTGGCGAGGTCTGCGGCCTGGTTCACGTACGCGAGGCGGTCCGCGTGGTCACCACCGGCCGGTCGGCGACCGCCGGCGAGCTGATGACCCCGGCGTTCGTGCTGCCCGCCGGTGCCTCGGTCACCGAGGCGGTCGCGGCGATGCGCGGCCGGCAGGCCCAACTGGCGCTGGTCCGCAACGGCGGCGGCCCGACCCGGCCGATCGGTTTCGTGGCCCTCGAGGACCTGCTGGAGGAGGTCATCGGCGAGTTCGACGACGAGACCGACCCGGTGCCCCGGGGCCGCCGGCTGCGCTGACGTCCCGCGGTTGCCGTCCGGCCGGGCCGGCGCGGAGCCCCGCCCGGCCGGCCGGCGCGGCGCCCGGTCAGGAGTGCCCGGCCGGCATCCGGGGAATGCCGCCGGGGCGGGGGAGAGGGGGTGCGCGGATGCGGCTGACCGGGGTGTCGTCGGAGTCGGTCTGGACCGGGCTCTCGGTGAGCACCACCCTGCCCAACCCCAGCACCCGACCCGGGCTTCGGCTGCCCGGCCGGGTGACCCTCACGGCCGGGGGTGCGGACGTGCCGGTCCGGCACCTCCGGCTCGGGCTGGTCGCCCAGGTCGAACCGGAGGATCCCGGCTCGCCCCGCAGGCTGGTGCAGTACCACCAGGTGCCGATCGCCGGCCGGTTCGTGGTGCCCGCCGGCCGGCGGCGGGCGGTCGACTTCGCGTTCCCGCTGCCCTGGGAGACCCCGGTGACCATCTTCGGTGGGGTGCCGCTGATGAGCCTGCGCACCGGACTGCGTACCGAGGTGTCGGTCGACCCCGACCTGGACCAGGGCGCGATGGTGCCGGTCTTCGTCCATCCGCTCCCCGTTCAGCAGCACGTCCTCGCCGCGTTGGAAACCCTCGGCTTCGTCATGCGGCAGGCGGGCCTGCAGCAGGGCCGGCTGCCCGGGGTGGAGCAGAAACTGCCGTTCCACGAGCGGCTCGGCTACTGGGTGGCACCCCTGTACGCCGGCCCGATCACGGAGCTGGAGGTGATCTTCGTGACCAACGCGGCGGGGCTGGAGGTGCTGCTCTGGGCCGACCGGCGGCTCTCCCTGGCCGGGGTCACCCACCAGAGCATCAGCCGTTTCCGGGTCTGGCACACCGGCACGGAACAGCGGGACTGGGTCGCCACCGTGGACGGCTGGCTGCGACACGCGATCAACCGGCACGCCGCGGCCGCCGCGCACGCCGACTGGTCCGCCACGATCCGGGAGTCCGCGCACGTCAGCCGCCACCCAGACCAGCCCGTCCAGCCCGGCTTCGGCCTCAAGGGCACGGCCGGCGGCACCGGTGGCGTCAGCAGCGGAAACGGCGGCGGCATCTAACCGCCCCAACCCTCCGCCGATCATGGAGTTGCGGTGCCGGACTTCCCGCTGTTGGCGGGGTTTTGTTCGCGCGCCGCAACTCCATGATCGCGTATCGGCGTCGAGCTAGACCGAGGCGGTGGCGAGTTTGAGGCTGAAGCCGAGGAAGAGCATGCCGATGCCGGTGGTGGCGCCAGCGGCCAGGCGGCGCCGGCGGTGGAACTGGGCGGCCAGGAAGGTGCCCGTGAAGATCAGCGCGGTGAGGTAGAGCGCGCTGGCCACCTGGGCGATCAGCCCGAGCAGCATGAACGACAGCACCGGCCAGGCGTACCCGGGGTCGACGAACTGGATGAAGAACGAGATGAAGAAGAGGATCGCCTTCGGGTTGAGCAGGCTGATCACCAGCGCCTTCCGGAACGGGCTGGTCATCGCCGCCGGCTCCGCCGCGTCGATCAGCCGCGGCGTCGTCGGGTCGTTGCGGTCGCGCCAGCGCCGCCAGGCGCCGCGCAGCATGGTCAGCCCCACATAGCCGAGATACCCGGCGCCGGCGTACTTGACCACCAGAAAGAGCGGCGGGTACGCCTTGAGCAGCGACGCCACTCCGGCGGCTGAGAGAAACATGAGCACCGAGTCGCCGACGAAGACGCCGCCGGCGGCCCGGTAGCCCGCCCGCACCCCGCGCTTGGCGGCGGTGGAGAGCACGAAGAGTGAGTTCGGCCCGGGCAGCAGCACGATCGCCACCGTCCCCAGCACGTATGTCCAGATGTCAGTGATGCCCAGCACGCCGGACATCATGACGCCACCGGTGCCGTCGGGCGAAGCCTTTCCCGCAGTCGGAGTTGTGCGTTGGGCCACTCCGCCGCGAGCATCGAGTAGAGCGCGGAGTCCCGCCAGGAGCCGTCGGCCCGCCGTCGGTTGGACCGCAGCGTCCCCTCCCGGGTGGCGCCGAGCCGTTCGATGGCCCGCTGTGAGCGCTCGTTGAGCGTGCTGGTCTGCCAGGTCACCCGGATCGCGGCCAGCTCCTCGAAGGCCCGGGTGAGCAGCAGCAGTTTCGCCTCGGTGTTGATCCCGGTGCGCCACCACGCCCGGCCGAGCTGGGTGAAGCCGATCTCCATGGTCCGCAGCCCCTCGTCGGGCTGGTAGTAGGAGGTGGTGCCGACCACCGCCCCGGTCGCCGCGCTGCGCTGCACCCAGGGCACCCGGACGCCCCGTTCATGGTCGGCCAGCGCGGCCCGGATGAGGCCGGCCATCTCGTTGGCGCAGGTGGGGCGGGGGCTGCCGACGTACCGCCACACCTCGGGGTCGTCCAGCGCGGCGTACAGCTCCTCGGCGTGGGAAAGGTCGAGCGGCTCCAGCACGACGTGCGCGCCCCGCAGCACCACCGGCTCCAGCCAGGGCGAGCGGGCCGGCCGCAGGTACGCCGGCACCGGCACGTCCACTCCGGCGTCCGGCTCCGGCACCCCGGCGGTGAGCCGCAGCGGCACCACCCCGGCCCAGTACGGCAGGTCGAGGTCGGCCGGCTCGTCGTTGACTCCGCCAACCCGGGTACGGACCGACACCTCGCGCAGCGGCAGCGCCAGCACCGCCGTCTCGGCCAGTTCCCGCCGGGTGGGCGGCCGGCTGTCGGTGCTGCGCCCGGCGGCCACCTTGTCGACCAGCGCGGTGAGCATGTCGCGCTTCTCCTGCTCGTCGGTGACCAGCCGGGCGGTGCCGTGGACCACCACCGAGCGGTAGTTGGCGCTGTGGTTGAACTGGGCCCGGGCGAGAACCAGGCCGTCGATGTGGGTCACCGCGACGCAGATCGCCAGCCCGTCTCCGCCGCGCGCCGCGAGCAGCGGCCGGCTGCCGGTGGAGCCGTGCAGGTAGAGGGTGTCGCCGACGCGGACGTGCAGAGTGGGCAGCACGCGTGGCTCACCGTCCACGACGAACGACAGCGCGCTGTGGTACGCCTCGTCCAGCACGGCGTGCGCGGTGGCCTCGTCGTAGCTCATCCGGTCGCGCATCCGGGTCGCGGTGGTGCGTTCGGTCCGGGGGTACATGCGGCAGGCCCACCTTTGTTCTAGTACAATCGCCGAACTGTGGCAGCACGTTATCAGATCACTGGCTCGTCGTCGGCCGCCCTTTCGGCCAGCGTGGAAACCGGCATCCGCTCCGGCGCCCTCGCTCCCGGCGAGGCCCTGCCCGCCGTCCGTGCCCTCGCCGCCGAGCTGTCCGTCAGCCCGGCCACCGTCGCGAAGGCGTACCAGGAGCTGCGGCAGCGCGGCCTGATCGCCACCGCCGGCCGGCGCGGCACCCGCGTCCGGCCCCGCCCGCCGGTGGCCACCCGCCGCGCCGCGCTGATGCCACCTCCGCTGCCCGGCGCCCGCGACCTCTCCTCGGGTCAGCCCGACAGCCGGCTGCTGCCCCCGCTCGGCCCGCACCTGGCCGCGCTCGCCGCCGAACTCGGCCCACCCACCGGGTACGCGGCCACCACCATGCTTCCCGACCTGGCCGAAGCGGCCCGCACCCGGTTCACCGCCGACGGCGTGCCGGCCGGCGAGATCACCGTGACCGGGGGCGCGCTGGACGGCATCGAGCGGCTGCTCGCCGCCCACCTGCGGCCCGGCGACGCGGTCGCGGTCGAGGACCCCGGCTGGGCCAACCTGCTCGACCTCGTCGCCGCGCTCGGGCTGCGCGCCATCGGGGTGCCCGTCGACGACGACGGCCCGACCGAGCCGGGCGTCCGGGCCGCCCTCGCCGCCGGCGCCCGCGCGCTCGTCATCACCAGCCGCGCCCAGAACCCGACCGGCGCCGCCATCTCCGCCGACCGGGCTACCGCCCTGCGTACGCTGCTCGCCGGCCGCGCCGACCTGCTGCTGATCGAGGACGACCACGCCGCCGAGCTGGCCCGCGTACCCCTGCATCCGCTGGCCGGAGCGACCCCGACCTGGGCCTTCGTCCGGTCGGTGAGCAAGCCCTACGGCCCCGACCTGCGGCTCGCGGTGCTCGCCGGCGACGAGGCCACGGTGGCCCGGGTGGCCGGCCGCGCCCGGGTCGGCGCCGGCTGGGTCTCCACCGTGCTGCAACGCCTGGTCCTGGCGCTCTGGCGCGACCCGGCCACCGCCGACCTGGTGCGCCGGGCGG
Organism: Micromonospora sp. NPDC048999; assembly: GCF_040649295.1. NCBI lineage: Bacteria > Bacillati > Actinomycetota > Actinomycetes > Micromonosporales > Micromonosporaceae > Micromonospora > Micromonospora sp. NPDC048999. The sequence continues at coordinate 86,306 of NZ_JBEZFI010000006.1, forward strand.
GGGAGAGCTACGAGGGCCGACGGGCCGGGCTGGTCGACGCGCTGGCCGCCCGGGGGTTGACCGCCCACGGGCGGACCGGGATCAACGTCTGGGTGCCCGTGCCGGACGAGACGGTGGCGGTCACCGCGCTGCGCGACGCCGGCTGGTCCGTCGCCCCCGGCACGCTGAACCGGATCGCCGCCGCGCCCGGCGTACGGATCACCGTCAGCACCCTCGACGAGGCCGACCTCGCGCCGTTCGCCGACGCGGTCGCCCAGGCCGTACGTCCCGGCCTGCCGGCCGGATACACCGCCTGAGCCGGGCGACGGCATGGCCCGGCCGGGTACGGGTATCCCCGGCCGGGAGGTGGACGACCGTGGCTCCGAACGGCTCCAGGACCGGTCTCTGGATCGGCCTGACGACGCTGGTGATCATCCTGGTGGTCATCGCGATCGCGCTGATCTCGCGCAGCCTCAGTAGGGGCTACTGACCCCCGAGCTCGCCCCGGGCCGGGCGGCGATGACGAAACCGGTATATAAAGTCGGCATGGCCGAGACCGAGAGCGCGCCCGGAGCCCAGGAGTTCATCCCGCCGAAGGCGGACACCATCGACCAGCTGCGCGCCGCCGCGGCCGGCTGCCGGGGTTGTGAGCTCTACCGGGACGCCTCGCAGACCGTCTTCGGCCGGGGCGACGAGAGCGCCCGGGTGGTCTTCGTCGGCGAGCAGCCCGGCGACATGGAGGACCAGAAGGGGCTGCCCTTCGTCGGCCCGGCCGGCCGAGTGCTGCGCCGCGCCGTGGACGACGCGGGCATCGACCCCGGTCACATCTACCTCACCAATGCCGTTAAGCATTTCCGCTTCGAGCTGCGCGGAAAGCGGCGCATTCACCAGACGCCGGACCGGGTGCACATCACCGCGTGCCGGCCCTGGCTGGTTGCCGAGTTCGCCCGGCTCCGCCCCGAGGTCGTGGTGGTGCTCGGCGCCACCGCCGCCAAGGCCCTGCTCGGCCCGACGTTCCGCGTCACGAGACAGCGCGGCGAACTGCTGCCCTGGCCGGACGCCGCGCAGCGCCCGGAGGACTTCAAGCGGGTACCGGTGGACAGCGCCGGAAAGGTCGCCGACGTCCCGCAGTCGCAGCTGCTGGCCACCATCCACCCGTCCGCAGTGCTGCGCGCCGACAACCAGGACGTGGCGTACGACGGCCTCGTCGCCGACCTCAAGGTGGCCGCCGCCGTGCTCACCGCCTAGCTGAATACGTACGGAGTGTCGTGGCCGGGGAACGGCATCACCGTGGGTAACCGGCGGGCCGGAGCGCCGACGCTGCCAGGCCCCGTCACCCGGCCCGGACGGTTCGGGCCCGGTTCACCGAGGCGGCGGTCGCCACGGACAGGACCAGCAGGGCCACCGGGATCAGCGCGGCCCAGGCCCGCCACGCGGTGAACGCCGCCGCCACCCCCAGGGCGGTGAGGGCGTACAGCCCGAGCACGGTGGCCTCACGGTGCAGGGGGCCCGTCGACTTCCCGGCCTCCCGGCCGCGTAGCCGGCTGGCCACGCCGATGCTGAACGCCGTCCAGGTTCCCGTGATGTACGTCGTGGACACCCCGGCCCTGCCCCACCGGTAGGTCACCGCGCTCTGCACCCCCATCGCACCGCCGAGCAGCGCGATGAGCCCGTGCTGCGGCCATCCCGACGGGCGGCCCGGCAGCGCGAGCCACCACGCCGGCAGGGCGGCGAGCAGCAGCAGTTCGACCGCGAGCGCCCCGACCAGCCCACGCGACCAGCCCCGCACCGCCACCGCAGCCCCCACCGCGCCCGCACCGAGCAGGAAGGCGACCAGCGCCGTGGCCGAGCGTCCCGCCGCGGCCAGATCGCCGGTGGCCACCCCCAGCCCGAGCAGCACCGTGTTGCCGGTCATGTTCGCCGGGAAGGCCCGCCCCAGGCCGAGGTAGCTGACCGCGTCCGCGCTGGCGGCCGCAGCGCTCAACGCGTGCACCACCAGCGCCTCGCGCCGCCCGGCCCGTGGGACAGCCTCGGCCGGTACGGACACCGCGCGCCCCCTACGTCAGGCCGGTGGACGACGCGAGCTACCCAACCCGTACGCCAGCAAACGTGCCCGGCTCGCCGGCCCTTCCCGCCCGCCGGCGCGCCCGGCACACTCATCGCCATGGAACATCATCTCTATGAGCCCGTGCACGAGGAGTTCCGCGACCTGTGCCGCGAATTCCTCGCCCGGGAGGCCGTGCCGCACCACGCGCGCTGGGAGGCCGACGGGATCGTCGACCGGGAGGTGTGGCGCAGGGCCGGCGCCGCCGGGCTGCTCGGCATGGACGTCGACGAGGCGTACGGCGGCGGCGGTCAGCGCGACTTCCGGTTCAACGCGGTGCTCGACGAGGAGATCGTCACGGCCGGCTGCTCCGGCCTCGGGTTCGGCCTGCACAACGACGTGGTGGCCCCGTACCTCACCGAGCTGACCACCGGCGACCAGCGCAAGCGCTGGCTGCCGCGCTTCTGCACCGGCGACCTGATCACCGCCATCGCGATGAGCGAACCCGGGGCCGGTTCCGACCTCGCCGGCGTCCGCACCAGCGCCGTCCGCGACGGCGACACCTACGTGCTCAACGGCCAGAAGACGTTCATCACCAACGGGGAACAGGCCGACCTCGTGATCGTGGTCGCCAAAACCGCGCCGGACCTGGGCGCGCACGGGCTGAGCCTGATCGTGGTCGAGACCGGCACGCCGGGCTTCAGCCGGGGCCGACGGCTGGCCAAGGTCGGCCTGAAGGCCAACGACACCGCCGAACTCTTCCTCGACGACTGCCGGGTGCCGGCGGAAAACCTGATCGGCACCGAGAACCACGGCTTCTACCACCTGATGGCCAACCTGCCCCGCGAACGGCTGAGCATCGCCGTCGCAGCGGTGGCGGCGGCGGAACGGCTACTTGCCCTCACCCTCGACTACGCCCGAACGCGCGAGGCATTCGGCCGGCCGATCGGAAAATTCCAGCACAACCGCTTCCTCCTGGCCGAACTGGACACCGAGGTCACCATCGCGCGCACCTTCGTCAACCACTGCATCGCCGAGTTCAACGCCGGCCGGCTCACGGTCACCGACGCGGCCAAGGCCAAGTGGTGGACCACCGAACTGCAGAACCGGGTCGCCGACCGCTGTCTCCAACTGCACGGCGGCTACGGCTTCATGCTCGAATACCCGGTCGCGAAGGCCTGGCTGGACGGCCGGGTGCAGACCATCTACGGCGGCACCACCGAGATCATGAAAGAGATCATCGGCCGGGGGCTCGGCCTGTAGTAGAACCGGGCGCCGCCGGTCCGGTCCGGTGCGAGAGGATGGTCACCCCTTACCGAGGAGCACCACGCAATGGCCACCGACCTCACCGCGCCGCCGCAGGCCCGGCTCGACGTCGCCCCGATCCAACGGCGGACGCTCCGGCTGCTCTTCCTCACCCAGATCATCGGCGGCATCGGCGTCACCATCGGCATCTCCGTCGGGGCGCTGCTCGCCGCCCGGGTCGCCGGCACCGCCCTGGCCGGGCTGGCCCAGAGCGCCGGCGTGGTCGGCGCGGCGCTGCTCGCCATACCGGTCACCCGGATCATGGCGGCCCGCGGACGACGACCCGGCCTGGTGACGGCGTACCTCACCGGAGCCGTCGGCGGCGTGCTGGTGGTCATCGCCACCGCCGCCCACCTGGTGCCGCTGCTGTTCCTCGGCATGCTGCTCTTCGGCGGCGGCACCGCCGCCAACCTCCAGGCCCGCTACACCGCCGTGGACCTGGCCGAGCCGGCCCGCCGCGGCCGGCAACTCTCCCTGATCGTCTGGGCCACCACCATCGGCTCGGTGGCCGCACCGAACTTCGCCACGCTCGCCGACGCCACCGCCGGCGGCTGGGGACTGCCCCCGCTGGCCGGCCCGTTCGCCTTCAGCGCCGCCGCGTTCACCCTGGCCGCCGTCGTACTGCTGCTCCTGCTCCGGCCCGACCCGCTGCTCACCGCGCGCCGGCTCGCGGCGGCCGACCCGCCGGCCGCCGACGGCACCAGGTCGCGGCGCGCCGCGGGCATGGCATCAGCCTGGCGGACGGTACGCGAGCGGCCCGCCGCCCGCCTCGGCATCGCCGCGGTGGCGATGGGCCACCTGGTGATGGTCGCGGTGATGTCGATGACCCCGGTACGCCTCGGCGAGTCGCACGCCGACTCGGACGTGCTCCGGGTGGTCGGCATCGTGCTGAGCCTGCACATCGCCGGCATGTACGCGCTCTCCCCCGTGGTCGGCTGGCTCACCGACCGGCTGGGCCGGCGCCCGGTGATCCTCGGCGGTGTGGCCCTGCTGCTGGCCGCCTGCGCGGTCGCCGGTACCGCCGGGCACGACACGCCGCTGCTCTCGGTGGGCCTGATCCTGCTCGGCCTGGGCTGGTCCGGGACCATGGTCGCCGGCTCGACCCTGCTGTCGGAGTCGGTGCCCACCGCCACCCGGCCGGCCGTGCAGGGGTTCTCCGACCTCATCATGGGCCTGGCCGGTGCGGGCGCGGCGGCGGCCAGCGGGTTTGTCATGCGGGCGGTGGGCTATCCGACCCTGACCCTGCTCGCGGCGATCGCGGTGGTGCCCCTGGTGGCGCTAGCGTTGCGTCCGGTGCCCGCAGGGGCGCCCGACGAGGAGGGTTGATCACGTGCGGCTGACCGACTTCTGGACCCGGCTGGCGGAGGCGTTCGGGCCGGGCTACGCGGCCAGCCTCGCCAGCGACCAGGTGCTGTCCCAGCTCGGCGGGCGGACCATCGAGCAGGCCCTCGCCGCGGGTGAGGAGACACACGTGGTGTGGCGGGCGGTGGTCGCCGCGTACCCCGACCGGGTGCCCGCGCGGCTACGCTGAGCAGCCTTTTTCCCGACTCCGCGTGTTGCTTGCTGGGTCGTACACCTGTTCGGCTATTGTCCACAGCTGGGTGCTCGTCCACAGGTCACGGCCCGTCGGCTGGTTTTCTGTCGGACCCAGCGCCTAGCGTGTCCCGCGTGACGCGAAGCTCAGGGAAGACGCCGGCGAAGGCAGGGGTGGCAACGATGGCGGCAGGGCCGGACCGGGAGAAGGCACTCGACCTTGCTCTCGCTCAGATCGACAAGCAGTTCGGCAAGGGCTCGGTGATGAGGCTGGGGGAGCGGCCGGTCATCCAGACCGCCGTGATCCCGACCAGCTCCATCGCGCTCGACGTCGCGCTCGGCGTGGGCGGCCTGCCTCGCGGCCGGGTCGTCGAGATCTACGGTCCGGAGTCCAGCGGTAAGACCACGGTCGCCCTGCACGCGGTGGCCAACGCCCAGCGGGCCGGCGGCATCGCCGCCTTCATCGACGCCGAGCACGCGCTCGACCCGGAATACGCGAAGGCCCTCGGCGTCGACACCGACGCCCTGCTGGTCTCCCAGCCGGACACCGGTGAGCAGGCGCTGGAGATCGCCGACATGCTGGTCCGCTCCGGCGCGATCGACATCATCGTGATCGACTCGGTCGCCGCCCTGGTGCCGCGCGCCGAGATCGAGGGTGAGATGGGCGACAGCCACGTGGGCCTCCAGGCCCGGCTGATGAGCCAGGCGCTCCGCAAGATCACCGGTGTGCTCAACAACACCGGCACTACCGCGATCTTCATCAACCAGCTCCGCGAAAAAATCGGAGTGATGTTCGGATCTCCTGAGACGACCACGGGTGGTCGGGCGCTGAAGTTCTACGCCTCGGTCCGGCTCGACGTGCGCCGCATCGAGAGCCTCAAGGACGGCACCGAGGTGGTCGGCAACCGGACCCGGGTCAAGGTCGTGAAGAACAAGGTCGCCGCGCCGTTCAAACAGGCCGAGTTCGACATCATGTACGGAAAGGGCATTTCCCGCGAGGGCTCCCTGATCGACGTCGGCGTGGAGCAGTCGATCATCCGCAAGTCCGGCGCCTGGTACACCTACGACGGTGACCAGCTCGGCCAGGGCAAGGAGAAGGCCCGCGAGTTCCTCCGGGAGAACCCGGACGTGGCCGCCGAGATCGAGAAGAAGATCCTGGAGAAGCTCGGCGTCGGGGCCGGCGCGGGTGACGCCGCCGGTGGCCCGGAGCTGCCGCCGGTCGACTTCTGACCTGACCCATGGCAGGACGACGTGCCCGCACGGGGCGCGGCTGGGACGCCAGCCCGCCCCGGACGGGCGACGCCACCACCCCACCCCGCCCCCGCCGGGGTCGCCGTGCCGAGGAGCCCGATTCCGAGGCCGCGCCGCCCCGGGATGAGGCCGAGTTGGCGCGGGAGATCTGCCTGCGGCAGCTCGCGGTCCGGCCGCGTACCCGGGCGGAGCTGGCCGGCGCGTTGGCCAGGCGGGGCATCTCCGAGGAGGTCGCCGCCCAGGTCCTCGACCGGTACGACGAGGTTGGCATCGTCGACGACGCCGCCTTTGCCCGTGCCTGGGTCAGCAGCCGGCACGCCGGCCGTGGGCTGGCCCGCCGGGCGCTCGCCAACGAGCTGCGCCAGCGCGGAGTCGACGGCGAGGTGGCCAGCGAGGCTCTCGGCGACTTGGACGAGGAGACCGAGGCGGAGACCGCCCGCGCCCTGGTGGAGCGGAAGCTGCGCGCCACCCGGGGCGAGCCGGACGCGGTGTTCCGCCGTCTGGTTGGCATGCTGGCCCGCAAGGGCTATCCGCCGGGCGTGGCGATCCGGGCGGTGAAGGACGCCCTCGCCGCGCAGAGCGCCGAGGCGGCCGAGTTCGCGGAGCACATCGACGCCGAGGCGCTCGCCGACGCCGAGCAGGACCTCGACCGGGAGCCCCGCACCCTCAACTGATCACCCACACAGACACGGGCCGCGGCGGCCCTCGGCGTCGGCGGATGCGGGTCGGCAGCCGCAAAAACTTGCGGAAAATGTGTGGCGTTTTCGTTGCGGCACGTCACGCCTCCGAAGGCCCCTTCCCGGCTCCCGAGGGTGCCGCCTGGGAGGGCTTTGCGCAGGTCGGAAGGGTGACCCGGGGGTTGGTTGGGCGGGGCGTTTGTCCGTCCGTATCCGGCATCTTATCGACGCAGTGTGACCCGGCAACTTCTCTCCGTCCGGGTGGTTTGATCATGAGTTCTTGACCGAACGGCCCTCGGAGACCTAGCCTCGCCGTACAGGCTCACATTGCCCGACCAGCGCAGGCTAAGCGCACAACATAGATCTCGTAACAGAACAGCATCACTTTAGGGCCAGCTTCACCGGCCTTTTGACGGCAACTCCGGACCGGTGGTCCGGAGTCGGTCGACAACTGCAACCGGCTGCCGGCGATGCCCAACGGGGGGCATCGTCGACGGAAAGCTACCCACGGCCAGCCGCTCGGTCGGGCGTCCAGAGTCGCAGGTGCGTGCCTGTTGGCACACCGCCTGCGGCCCCGACGTGCAGGGGAGGCGGCCATGGCGGGGTGGCACAGGTTCACCGGGGGTCTGCCGTACGCTGCCGGCCGCGCGTTCGGAGCGGCCGTATGAGCGCGTTCGACATCGGCATCCTCGTGGTGGTGCTGCTCCTTGCCGTCCTGGTGGTCGGTGCCGTCCTGGTCGGCGTCCGCACGCTGCGTCGGCTCAACCTCGCGCCCGCGCCCGAGGACTCGGCCTTCATCGCCGAGAAGGACCGGCAGGAGCAGTCGTTGGCGGCGCTGCGCACCGCCGCCGACGAGGCGAACAGCACGATCGACGTTGCGAAGTCGGCCGCTGCCGCGGCCCGGACGGAGGCGGCCGCCGCCAAGGCGGAGGCGAAGGCGGCCCGGGCGGAGGCGCGGCGGGTCCTCGACGATGCCCGGGCCGAGGCCGACACCGTGCTGGAGCGGGCGCACAAGCAGGCCGAGGCGGACGCCGAGCAACTCCGTACCGCCGCCCGGCGCAGCGGCGAGCGCGAGGTGGCGGTGCTCGCCGCGACCACCCGCGAGCAGGCCGCCGAGGTCGAGCGGCGGGCGGCCAGGATGGATGAGCGGGAGCGGCTGCACACCGAGGAGGTGGAGCGGCTCGCGGAGCGGGAACGGCAGCTGACGGCCGCCAGCGCGGCGCTGGCCGCTCGGGAGGCCACCCTGGTCGAGCGGGAGCAGGCGCTCACGCAGGTCGAGGAGCAGCGCCGCCGGGAATTGGAGCGGGTGGCGGGGCTGACCGCCGAGGCGGCCCGGGTCGAGCTGGTCGAGTCGATCGAGAGTCAGGCCAAGCGGGAGGCCGTCCTGCTGGTCCGGGACATCGAGTCCGACGCGCGTAACACCGCCGAGCAGCGGGCCCGGCACATCGTCGTCGACGCCATCCAGCGGGTCGCCAGCGAGCAGACCGCGGAGAGCGTGGTGAGCGTCCTGCACCTGCCGGGTGACGAGATGAAGGGGCGGATCATCGGCCGGGAGGGGCGCAACATCCGCGCCTTCGAGTCGGTGACCGGGGTCAACCTGATCATCGACGACACGCCTGAGGCGGTGCTGCTGTCCTGCTTCGACCCGGTACGCCGGGAGGTCGGCCGGCTCACCCTGGAGAAGCTGGTGCTGGACGGCCGGATCCATCCGCACCGGATCGAAGAGGTCTACGACCTGGCTCGGCACGAGGTCGAGCAGCTCTGCGACCGGGCCGCCGAGGACGCGCTGGTGGAGGTCGGCATCACCGAGATCCACCCGGAGCTGGTCACCCTGCTCGGTCGGCTGCGTTATCGGACGTCGTACGGGCAGAACGTGCTCAAGCACCTGGTCGAGAGCGCGCACATCGCCGGGATCATGGCGGCCGAGCTGCGGCTGGACGTGCCGACGATCAAGCGCTGCGCGTTCCTGCACGACATCGGCAAGGCGCTCACCCACGAGGTGGAGGGCAGCCATGCGATCATCGGCGCCGACCTGGCCCGCAGGTACGGCGAGAGCGAGGACGTGGTGCACGCCATCGAGGCGCACCACAACGAGGTGCCGCCGCAGACCATCGAGGCGGTGCTCACCCAGGCCTCGGACGCCTGTTCGGGTGGCCGGCCGGGGGCTCGACGGGAGAGCCTGGAGGCGTACGTCAAGCGGCTGGAGCGGATCGAGGAGATCGCGGCCGGCAAGCTCGGTGTGGAGAAGGTCTTCGCCATGCAGGCCGGCCGGGAGATCCGGGTGATGGTCAAGCCGGAGGACGTCGATGACATCGGCGCGGCGGTCCTGGCGCGGGACGTGGCCAAGCAGATCGAGGAAGAGCTGACGTACCCGGGGCAGATCCGGGTGACCGTGGTCCGCGAGTCCCGGGTCACCGAGATCGCCCGCTGACCCGGGGCACTGAGTCAGTCTGCCGGAACGACGAACGCCCTGCCACCTGGCCTGTTAGGCAGGTGGCAGGGCGCGTCGCGGTGGTGCGGATCAGCCCTGCGGTTCGGCGACGGCCGCCTCGCCCGGGCCCGGAGCGGCGGTCTGCTTCGGGGCCCGGAAGGCCCGCCGCCGGGTGTGCCGGTCCAGCCAGCCCGCGAGCATGGTGATCACCGAGTTGAGCGCGATGAAGATGGCGGCCACCACGATGGCCGACGCCACGATGTTGCCGTAGTTGGCCGCGAGGTCGTTGACGCCGCGCTGGAGCAGCTCGGGGAAGGCCACGATGTAGCCGAGCGCAGTGTCCTTCAGCAGCACCACGAGCTGGCTGACGATCACCGGCAGCATGGCGCGGGCGGCCTGCGGCACCAGGATGAGCCGCATCACCTGGTTCTTGCGCATGCCGACGGCGTACGCGGCCTCGGACTGCCCGCCGGGGAGGGACCGGATGCCGGCGCGGAACGCCTCGGCCAGCACCGACCCGTTGTAGAGGGTGAGCCCGATGACCACTGACCAGAACGCCGAGACCGGCCCCTGGATGAGGAACGGCACGCCGTAGAAGATGAAGAAGATCATCAGCAGCAGCGGTACGGCGCGGAAGAACTCGACCACCACGCCGGATGGCACGCGGAGCCACCAGTGGTCGGAGAGTCGCCCGACGGCGAACACGATGCCGAAGGCGAGCGACAGGACCATGCCGGTGGCTGCGGCGAGCAGTGTCTGGCCCAGGGCGGGAAGGATGAACTGGGTCCAGGTCTTCGACTCGGCGAAGGGCTTCCAGAGCCAGCCCTCCCACTGCCCGGCCTGGTCGAACTTGTGGTAGATCCACCAGCACAGGGCGAGCAGGGCGACGCCGATGACGACGCTGAGCACTCGGTTGCGGACGCGGGCCCGCGGTCCCGGGTGGTCGTAGAGAACGGTGCTGGTGCTCATCAGCGCTTCACCGCCAGTCGGTTGGCCAGCCAGCCGAAGAAGTAGCCGGTGGGAACGAGGAGCGCGGCGAACGTGCCGGCGAAGACCAGGAAGATCGGGATCACCGCGTTGCCGTTGTCGTTGATCAGCTGCTTCATGACGCTCGACGCCTCGATCACGCCGATGGTGCCGACGATCGTGGCGTTCTTGCACAGCGCGATGAGGACGCTGCCCAGCGGGGCCACCACGGCCCGCCCGGCCTGCGGCAGGATCACGATGCGCAGGGTCTGGAAGAAGGTCAGCCCGATCGCCCGGGCCGCCTCCGCCTGGCCGGCCGGGACGGTGTTGATGCCGGAGCGGATGGCCTCGCAGACGAACGCGGCGGTGTAGACCGACAGGCCTACCACGCCGAGCCAGAAGTTGTTCAGGTGCAGGTCGTCGGAGAGGCTCAGGCCCAGCGTCGCATAGAGGCCGAAGTAGCAGAAGAAGATGATCAGCGTGAGCGGCGTGTTGCGGAAGACGTTCACCCAGGCCGCGCCGAACCATCGCAGGACCGGCACCGGCGAGACCCGGAACGCGGCGAGCAGTACGCCGAGCACCAGCGCGGAGACCGCCGACGCGCCGGTGAGCTTGAGGATCCAGATGAAGCCCGACAGGTACGCGTCGAGGTTTTTCGGATCAGCGAATACGTGCATGCGTCGACTCCTGGGAACGTCGTCGGCGTCGTGACAGGCCAGGGCCGGCACCCGTACGGATGCCGGCCCTGGAACCGGTCAGACGCTGCCGCAGTTGGTCAGCTTGGTGGTGTCCAGCTCGGGCGCGGGGGTGCCACTCTTGCCGAGCGTGGCGTCCCAGGCGGCCTTGTAGGAGCCGTCCGAGGCGGCGGCCTTGAGGATGTCGTTGACCTTCTCGCAGCCGTCCTTGTCGTCCTTCTTCAGGCCGATGCCGTAGGGCTCGCTGGAGAACGGGTTGCCGACGACCTTGAACTTGCCGGCGAACTGGTCCTGGGCGGCGTAGCCGGCGAGGATGATGTCGTCGGTGGTCACCGCGTCGACCTTGCCCTGCTCCAGCAGCGGCAGGCACTTCGAGTACGCGTCGAACTGCTGGAGCTGGGCCTTCGGGTAGTCGCTCTCGATCCGCTTGGCCGGCGTGGAGCCCTGCACCGAGCAGACCTTCTTGCCCTCCAGCGCCTCCGGCCCGGTCAGGGTGGAGTCGGCCTTCACCAGCAGGTCCTGGCCGGCGATGTAGTACGGCCCGGCGAAGTTGACCTTCTGCTTGCGCTCGTCGTTGATCGTGTAGGTCGCCACGACCAGGTCGACGGTGCCCTGCTCGATGAAGGGCTCGCGGTTGGCCGAGACGGTGGTCTTCCACTCGATGTTGTTCGCGTCAACGCCGAGACCCTTGGCGATGATCTTGGCGATCTCGACGTCGAAGCCCTCGTACTGGCTGCCCGTCTGCAGGCCCAGGCCCGGCTGGTCGGCCTTCACGCCGATGACCAGCTTCTTCTGGTTCTGCGCCTTGCCGACGATGCCCTTGGCGCTGCTGCCGGAGCCGGTGCCCTCGTCGCTGTCGCCACCACAGGCGGCCAGGCCGAGCGCCAGGGTCGCCGCCGCGGCGACCGCGGCCACGCGCTTGAAACGCATACTCATCTCCTTCTTGAACAGAGCCGCCGGGGGACGGCGTGCTCCACTACGGACGCTCAGTGTGTGAGGATTTTGGAGAGGAAGTCCCTGGCCCGCTCGCTGCGCGGGTTCGCGAAGAACTCCGTCGGCGGGGCGTCCTCGACGATCCGCCCGTCGGCCATGAAGACCACTCGGTTGGCCGCGTGCCGGGCGAAGCCCATCTCGTGGGTGACCACGACCATCGTCATGCCCTCCCGGGCCAGCGAGGTCATCACGTCCAGCACCTCGCCGACCATCTCCGGGTCCAGCGCGCTGGTCGGCTCGTCGAAGAGCATCGCCTTGGGCTGCATGGCCAGCGCGCGGGCGATCGCCGCTCGCTGCTGCTGGCCGCCGGAGAGCTGGGCCGGGAACTTGTTGGCCTGGTTGGCGATGCCGACCCGGTCGAGCAGGGCCAGGCCTCGCTCGCGGACGGCGGCCGCCTTCTCCCTGCGGACCTTCACCGGGCCGAGGGTGACGTTCTCCAGGATGGTCTTGTGCGCGAAGAGGTTGAACGACTGGAAGACCATGCCGACCTCGCTGCGCAGCTTCGCCAGGGCCTTGCCCTCGGCGGGCAGCGGCGTGCCGTCAAAGGTGATGATGCCCGAGTCGATGGGCTCCAGCCGGTTGATCGTCCGACAGAGCGTCGACTTGCCGGAACCCGAGGGGCCGATCACCACGACTACCTCGCCCTTGCCGACGGAGAGCGAGACGTCGTCAAGCACGTGCAGCGGGCCGAACCATTTGTTGACCCCGTCCAGCACGATGAGCGGTTCGCCCGTCGTCACGTCGTACACCGTCCCTGTCGTCTATCGCGGAAGGTGGGGAGCGATCGTCCCCGGTTGGGCCACTGTAGGCGGGGCGATGTGTCAGGACGCAACTCGAATGGTCACGGAGCGGTAACACCAGGCACGAGTGTGCCCGTGCGTCCGAAATACGTCAGTGACCCGCCCGTCCAGATGGCGGCGCCGGCAGCCGAGGTGAACTATGTGGGGATGACCGAGGCACTCAGGCTGACCGATTACGCCCGCGGCGGCGGCTGCGCATGCAAGATTCCACCGGCCGAACTGGAGTTCATGGTCGCCGGCCTCGGGTCGGCCACGGGCGCCGCCGACCTGCTGGTCGGTCTGGACCACGGCGACGACGCCGCGGTGGTCCGGCTGGACGAGCGCACCGGGTTGGTCAGCACCGCCGACTTCTTCACGCCGGTGGTGGACGACGCGTACGACTGGGGCCGCATCGCCGCGGCCAACGCGCTGTCCGACGTGTACGCCATGGGCGGCACCCCGCTGGTCGCGCTCAACCTGCTCTGCTGGCCTCGGGACGTGCTGCCGCTGGAGTTGGCCCGGGAGGTGCTGCGCGGCGGGCAGGACGTGGCCCGGGAGGCCGGCTGCCACCTGGCCGGCGGCCACAGTGTGGACGACGACAGCCCGAAGTACGGCCTCGCGGTCACCGGGGTTGTCCGGCCGGAGGAACTGATCACGCTGGACGCCGGCCGGGCCGGCCTGCCGCTGTCGCTGACCAAGCCGCTCGGGGTGGGGGTGCTGAACACCCGGCACAAGCGGACCGGGGAGCGGTTCCCGGAGGCGGTCGCCGCGATGACCCGGCTCAACCGGGACGCGGCCCGGGCGGCGGTCGCCGCCGGCGTCCGCTGTGGCACCGACGTCACCGGCTTCGGGCTGCTCGGGCACGTCTCGAAGCTGGCCCGGGCCAGCCGGCTCACCGTCGCGATCGACGCGGCGGCCGTGCCGTACCTGCCCGGGGCCCGGGAGGCGGTGCGCGCCGGGTACGTCAGCGGCGGCACCCGCCGCAACCTGGAGTGGGTGACCCCGTGGACCGACTTCGGCGGCCAGGACGAGGGGGAGCGGCTGCTGCTGGCCGACGCGCAGACCTCCGGCGGGTTGCTGGTCGCGGGCGAGGTGCCCGGTGGCACGGTGATCGGCGAGCTGCTGCCCGGCGGTGAGCATCTGGTCCGGGTCCGCTGAACCTCATGTCGCTGCCGGGGTTCGGGCACCATACCCGATAAACTGTCACCTTCCCGTCACTCCGAGCAACGACGCCGGAGGAAATTTTGCCCGGAATGGTCACAGACCGGTAACTTGCCCCCGGCTGCGGTCATATGCACCCCACCATCATCAGTAAGGCCCGATCCGGAGGCCGGTGGAACGAGCACAGCGAGGAGGCGGCATGACCGAGCTGTGGAACTGGAGAATCGACGGCGCGGCGCCCGTGGAGGTCTACCCGGCGCTCGCCGAGGCGCTCGGCCGGGTGGTGATGCCCCTGGCCGTGGCCGACCCGGCCAGACTTCCCACGTACGCGGTGATCTGCGACGTGTGGGAGGCGCCGGGGGTGTACGGCACCATGGTCGACTGCTACGGGGTGCCCGAGCGGCTGGCCGAACTGCCCAGCATCGCGGCGCTGGCCAAGCTGCTGGACCGCAACTGCCTGATGCGCGACGACACCCTCGACGCCGGGCGGCACCTGCTGGTCGCCCCGGGTGGCACGATCCGCCCGGTGCACTTCGACGTCGTCGAGACCGACGAGGGTGAGGTGCTGAGCGACCAGCGGCTGTGCACCGTGGCCCACCCCGGCTGTCGGGGCTGGTCGCAGTGCCACCGCTCGCAGTGGGGGCCCGACTCGGTCGCCCCGGCTCTCGCCGCCGCCTGACGCGCGGGCGAGGGCGGCGGGCCGGTCAGGAGTGGGCGGCCGGCCGCTGACCCCGGACCACCAGTTGGTCGAGCAGGGTCGCGGTGGCTGCGGCCACACCGTCCACCGCCGCTTCGAACGCGGCCGCGTTGTGCGGGGCGGGCGTACGGAATCCGGAGATCTTCCGGACGTACTGCAACGCGGCCGCCCGGATGTCCGCCTCGGTGACCACCGGGACGTACGGCTCACGCAGGGTCTTGATGCTCCGGCACATGGCTCCTCCTCATTCGGTCCGATCGGGTCGGCCCGGATACGCTGTCCGGGTCATGACTACCGCAGCCGCGGGCAGCCCGCGCACCTATCAGGTGCGTACGTACGGCTGCCAGATGAACGTGCACGACTCCGAGCGCATCTCCGGCCTGCTCGAAGGGGCCGGGTACGTGCGTGCCGCCGAGGCCGACGAGCACCCCGACGTGGTGGTGTTCAACACCTGCGCCGTGCGGGAGAACGCCGACAACCGGCTCTACGGCAACCTGGGTCATCTGCGTCCCGTCAAGGACAGGCAGCCCGGGATGCAGATCGCCGTCGGTGGCTGCCTGGCCCAGAAGGACCGCGGCGAGATCGTCCGCAAGGCGCCCTGGGTGGATGTGGTCTTCGGCACACACAACATCGGCTCGCTGCCGGTGCTGCTGGAGCGGGCCCGGCACAACGCCGCCGCCGAGGTGGAGATCCTCGAATCCCTCGAGGTGTTCCCCTCGACGCTGCCGGCCCGCCGCGAGTCGACGTACGCCGGCTGGGTGTCGATCTCCGTCGGCTGCAACAACACCTGCACGTTCTGCATCGTGCCCTCCCTGCGCGGCAAGGAGAAGGACCGCCGCCCCGGCGACATCCTCTCCGAGGTGCGCGCCCTGGTCGACGAGGGCGTGCTTGAGGTGACCCTGCTCGGGCAGAACGTCAACTCCTACGGCGTCGAGTTCGGCGACCGGTACGCGTTCGGCAAGCTGTTGCGGGCCTGCGGGGAGATCGACGGCCTGGAGCGGGTCCGGTTCACCAGCCCGCACCCGAAGGACTTCACCGACGACGTGATCGCGGCGATGGCCGAGACGCCGAACGTCTGCCACTCGCTGCACATGCCGTTGCAGTCCGGCTCCGACGACGTGCTGCGCGCGATGCGCCGGTCGTACCGGTCGGAGCGCTACCTGGGCATCATCGAGAAGGTCCGGGCGGCGATGCCGGACGCGGCGATCACCACGGACATCATCGTCGGCTTCCCCGGCGAGACCGAGGCCGACTTCGAGCGGACCCTCGACGTGGTCCGCGAGGCCCGGTTCTCCTCCGCGTTCACCTTCCAGTACTCGAAGCGACCCGGCACCCCCGCTGCGACGATGGACGGCCAGCTCCCCAAGCAGGTCGTGCAGGAGCGGTACGAGCGGCTGATCGCTTGCGTCGAGGAGATCACCTGGGCGGAGAACAAGAAGCTCGTGGGGGAGACCGTCGAGGTGCTCGTCGCCGTCGGCGAGGGCCGCAAGGACGAGCGCACCGGCCGGATGTCCGGCCGCGCCCGCGACGGCCGCCTCGTGCACTTCGATGCCGGGAGCTTCGCCGGGCAGATCCGACCCGGCGACATCGTGCACACCACGATCACCTACGCCGCCCCGCACCACCTCAACGCCGACGGGGAGCCGCTGTCGCACCGGCGTACCCGGGCCGGCGACGCGGCCGAGGCGGGGCGTGCCCCGCGTACGCCGGGGGTGTTGCTGGGGCTGCCCACCATCGGCGCGCCCGCCGCGCCGCCCGCGCCGACCACCGGCTGCGCCGCGCACTGACGGCGGTGGGGGCCCGCCGCGCGGCGGGCCCCGACCGAGGCGCGGTCAGACGGAGATCCGACCGGCGCCCGCGCCGCCCGTCACGATCGACTTGACGCTGCTCGCGCTGTCGACGGTGTACGGGTACGGGATGCTGGCCACGCTGCCGCCGGTCTGGCCGCTGCCCGAGTTGACGAGGTAGTTGTTGCGGGCGACCAGGCTGCCCGGCCCGGAGGCGGCCTCACCGAGGTGGTACGGGTCCTTGACGTTCTCGAAGTAGTTGCTCTCGACGAGGACGCCGGCGCTCATGGTGGAGGCCACGCCGTAGCCGCTGTTGTTGTAGTAGTAGTTGTTGTAGACGTGCACCGGGTTGCCGAAGCGGACCCGGGGGTGGCGCTGCGTGCTGGCGTCGAACCAGTTGTGGTGGTAGGTCACCCGCAGGTGGCCGAGGTCCTGGCTGCCGTTGTCGTCGCTGTGCCCGAGCAGCATGGTCTTGTCGTGGTTGTAGACCCGGTTCCAGGACACGGTGATGAAGTCCGCGCCGCGCTTGATGTCGACCGTGCCGTCGTAGCCGTTGGTGAACGTGTTGTGGTCGATCCAGACGTTCGTTGCCGACTGCTCGACGTTGACGGCGTCGTCGTCCCAGTCCCGGAAGGTGATGTTGCGGATGATGACGTTGCGGTCGCCGCTGATGTTGAATCCGCAGCCGGCGATGGTGGCACCCGCGTTGCCGAGGATGGTCTTGTTGGACCGCACCCGCAACATGCCTGAGCAGGTGATGGTGCCGGAGATCCGGATCACCGCCGGGCTGGTGGAGGAGGCGGCGCTGGTCAGTGCCGAGGCGCTGCTGACGGTGGTGGCGGTGGCGCTGCCTCCGCCGGTGGTGCCGCCGTTCTGGGTGGCCCAGCCCACGAGCCCGGTCTGCGGTGGGCTGGTGGGCGGCGCGGAGGTCGTCGGGTTGCCCGTGGGCGCGACTCCTCCGGTGCACGTCACGCCGTTGAGGGTGAAGCTGGTCGGGGTCGGGTTGCTGGAGTTGTTCCAGGTGCCGTTGAAGCCGAAGGACGTGCTGCCGTTGGTGGGCAGGCCCGCGTTGTAGCTGACGTTGGTGGCGGTGACCGAGCTTCCGCTCTGCGTCACCGTGGCGTTCCACGCCTCGGTGACCTGCTGACCGGCGCCGAAGGACCAGCGTACGGTCCAGCCGGAGATCGGATCGCCGAGGTTGGTGACGGTGACGTTGCCGGTGAAGCCACCCTGCCACTGCCCGCCGACAGAGTAGGTGACCGCGCAGCCGGTGGCGGCGTGGGCGGTGACTGCGGTCAGCGCGCTGGTGACGAGCAGGGCTGCGGTGGCCGTCGCGGTGATCAGGATCGGCCGACGTCGGGATGAGCGCATGGTGCGTCCCTTCGGGGAGATCGGAGCGGTACGAGGAGGCTCCCGCGTTGGCGCCCGCCAGCCCGTACGATCCGGAGCGGCTCGCGGCGGCGGCGGCGGTGGCGCCGGCCGGCGAGCCGCTCCGGATCGAGGCGGTCGTGGCGTTGGGGATCAGCAGGCGGTGCCGTTCAACTTCACGCTGGCGGGCGCGCTGGCCGTGCCGTTGGCGGTGAAGCCGATGGTCACCGACGCGCCGGGGGCGAGGGTCTTCGCCCAGTCGGGCGCGGCGGCGGTGACCGTGGTGCCGGACTGGGTGACGGTGGCGTTCCAGCCGCTGGCCAGGGTCACCCCGGACGGCCAGGTCCAGGTCACCGTCCACGGGTTCAACGTGCCCGTGCCGTTGTTCTTCACGGTCAGCTCGCCCTGGAACCCGCCCTGCCACGCGTTGGTCTGGTTGTAGGTCGCGGCGCAGCGCCCGGTTGCCGGCGGGGTGGTCGGCGGTGCGGTGGTGGGCGGCGGGGTGGTCGGCCGGCTGGTGGGCGACGCGGTGCCGGTCGGAGTGCCGGTCGGTGACGGGTTGCCGCCGCCCACCGGCGCGATCAGGTACGGCTGGATGATGTTCTGCTTGGCCTGGTTGATGGTGGTCCAGTCGTCGTTCGCGATGCCGCCGGTGTCACCCGAGTTCGGGTTCCACGACCAGTAGGTGAAGGACATGCCGTTCACCCCGGTCCCGGTGTACGCGAGCAGGTTCTGCAGCCACACCTTGTCCTTCGGGTCCTGGAGCGTGGTGCCGAACTCGCCCATCATGATCGGCGCGATGTTCTGCTTGTAGAGGTAGCCCCAGTACTTGTCCCAGATGGCCGGCATGTTCGCCGGGTAGGTCGGGTCGTCGAACCACTTCTGGTGGTAGACCGAGATCGCGTACTCGTGCGGGGAGTAGACCAGCCGGTTGGCCACGTTCAGCCGGACCGGGAAGTCCTTGGCCTTGGAGAGGTTGCCACCCCACCAGCCGCAGTCCTCGTTCTCGCCGTTCCAGACGTTCGGCTCCCCGCCGCTGGGGCAGCTCACTCCCTCCACGAAGATCAGCCAGTTCGGCTGCACCCCGAGGATCGCGTTGCCGGCCCGCTCGGCGGCCAGCCTCCAGTCCCGATTGGTGTCGCCGCAGCCCCAGCAGGCACCGGTGGCGTTCGGGTTGGTGCCCTCGGCGTGCGGCTCGTTGTGCAGGTCGGCGCCGATGACGGTGGTGTTGCCGGCGTACCGCTGGGCCAGCATCTTCCAGTTGTTGATCCAGGTCGTCTCAGAGACCGCGGAGGTGTACCAGAGCGCCGACTGCCCGGCCGAGGTGGGCCGGTGCCGGTCCAGGATGACCCGCATCCCCTTGCTGCCCGCGTAGTCGATTACCCGGTCGAGGATCTGCAGCGGGGAGAGGCCGACCAGGTCCGGGTTGACGTAGTCGTTGATCCCGGTGGCCACCGCGCCCGACTTCACCGAGTCGTCCGAGTACGGGATGCGCAGCGTGTTGTAGCCCAGCCGGGCCATGGTGTCGAGCTGGCTGCGCCACGGGTTGCTCGACCACAGACCGTGGAAGGTCTTGTTGTCGGTCTCCATGCCGAACCAGTTGATGCCGGTGAGCCGGACGGTGGCCCCCGTACTGTCGACGATCTTGTTACCGCTGGTGTGCAGGTAACCGGTGCCGGTGCCACCGACAGCGGCGGCGGCCGGGGTGGTGCTGACGGCGGCGGCGACGAGGACGCCGGCCGCAGCGGTGGCGAGCGCCGCGAGGGCGCCGCCGATAGCCTTGGGTCGGAAGTGCATGCGAACTCCACTTCGGATCCCCGCGTCGCGCGAGCGCCGCGGGCGGTAAGACCAAGGGAGACGGCCCGCTCGTCATCGAGTACGCGGACAGCCGCGACGGGCCGTGTCACGTGGACGGCCACTCACGGGGATGCACCGGCGACTGCGACGGCGGCCTCGCCGTCGATGC
The DNA here is from genome assembly GCF_040649295.1 of Micromonospora sp. NPDC048999. Lineage (NCBI taxonomy): Bacteria > Bacillati > Actinomycetota > Actinomycetes > Micromonosporales > Micromonosporaceae > Micromonospora > Micromonospora sp. NPDC048999. The sequence continues at coordinate 105,938 of NZ_JBEZFI010000006.1, forward strand.
CCTCGCGCCGGTGATTGACCTGGCTCTGCCGCCCATTCTGATCAGCGTGCCTCGATGCGTCAACCGCCCACCGGGCAGACGAAAGCCCCCGGTCCCGTGGCGGGACCGGGGGCTCCCGGGATCAGCTCAGCTCAGCTGGCCTGCTCGGCCAGCTGGAGGAACTGCCGCTTCGAGGCGAGCGCCTGCTCGGCCTCCTTGACCCGCCGGGCGTCGCCGGCGGCCTGCGCCCGGGCCAGCCGCTCCTCGGCCTCGGCGACCTGCGCCCGCATCTGGGCCAGCAACGGGTTGTCCTGCGGGGCGGTGCGCCGCCACGCCGAGTCCATGATTTCGCGGACCTTCTCGTCCACGGCACGCAGCCGGCGCTCCAGCCCGGTGGCGGCCTCCCGTGGCACCCGGCCGGCCTCGTGCCACTGCGCCTGGATCTCCCGCAGCCTGGCCTGGGCGCCCTTGGGGTCGCCGTCGACGTCGAGCGCCTCCGCGTCGGCGAGCAGGGCCTGCTTGCGCTCGAGGTTGGCGCGCTGCTCGTTGTCGCGGGCCGAGAAGACCTCGCTACGCCGGGTGAAGAACTCGTCCTGCGCCGCCCGGAACCGTTCCCAGAGCTTCTGCTCGGCCTCCTTGGACGCCCGCGGCGCGGCCTTCCACTGGGTCATGAGGTCCTTGAGCTGGCCGGCGGTGGCCCCCCAGTCGGTGGAGTCCTTCAGCTTCTCGGCCTCGGCGACCAACTCCTCCTTGACCGTCTGCGCCTGCTTGCGCTCCTGGTCCAGGGAGGCGAAGTGGGCGCCCCGGCGGCGGGTGAAGCCGTCCCGCGCGGCGGCGAACCGCTTCCACAGCTCACCGTCGGTCTTCTTGTCGACCCCGCGGATGGTCTTCCACTCGTCAAGGATCTCCTTGAGCCGATCCCCGGCGGTCTTCCACCCGGTCGACTCGGCGGCCAGCTTCTCCGCCTCCTCCACCAGAGCGGTCTTGCGGGCCAGGGCCTCGCCCCGGGCGGCCTCGCGGGCCGCCTTGGCCTCGCCGGCCTTCTCCTCGGCCACCGCGGCCAGCTTGTCCAGGCGCGCGGCCAGCGCGTCGATGTCGCCCACGACGTGCGCCTCGGCCAGCGAGGCGCGGATCCGCCGGATCGTGGTCAGTGAGTGCCCGGCGTCCGCCGCGCCCGAGTTGAGGCGGGCCGCGGTCAGGTCAACCTCCGTCACCAGGTCGTCGAAGCGTCGGGCGAAGTGCGCCAGCCCCTCCTCCGGGGCGCCCGCCTGCCAAGATCCGACCACCCGCTCGCCCTCGGCGGTCTTGACGTAGACGGTGCCGTCCTCGTCCACGCGTCCGAAGGCAGTCCAGTCGCTCATGTGCCCATCCTCGTTCTCCCGGCGTCGGGAAGGTGGTCCCCCCGATCGCCGCCACGGCGCAGCAAAGTTACTCCCGGCATTGTCACAGGTCTGACCCGGTCCGTGTCGAGCGCCTGTCGTCGACCGTGACCATACGGTGTCGTAGCCCCCGGATGACCGGATCGGCGCGGGGACGCACCGGGGCATCCGGATAGGTTGGACGGGTGCCTCTGGTCGCCGCCGCCGTCTGCCCCCACCCGCCCCTGATCGTGCCCGAGTTGGCCGGCGCCGCCGCCGGCGAGCTGGACGACCTCCGAGCCGCCTGCGACGTCGCCGTCGCCCGGCTGTACGCCTCGGGCGCGCGCCGCATCGTGGTGGTCGGCGCCGGCGACCGCACCGCCGACCTCGATTTCCCGTATCGGGGCAGTTTCGCGCCGTGGGGGCTGCCGCTGGAGGTGCGGCTCGGCCGGCTCCCGAGCGGCGCGGTCGGCACCGACGGTCTCCCGCTGAGCCTGCTCGTCGGCGCCTGGCTGCTGCGTAGGGTGCGCCCGGACGAGAAGCGACCGATCAGCTGGCGGATGGTGTCCCTTGCGCCCGACGAGCCGGTCGAGAACCTTGCCGCCGGTGGGGCCCGGATCGGGGCTGACCAGCCGTGGGCGCTGCTGGTGATGGGGGACGGGTCGGCGTGCCGGGGCGTCAAAGCGCCCGGCTACGACGACCCGCGCGCGCAGGCGTACGACGACGGGGTGGCCCGGGCCCTGGCCGACGCGGACGCCGAGGCCCTGCTCGGCCTGGACCCGATGCTGTCGACGGAGCTGAAGGTCGCCGGGCGGGCGCCGTGGCAGGTGCTGGCCGGCGCGGTCCGCGCGGCGGGCGGTGACTGGCGGGGCGACCTCGGCTACCACGAGGCCCCCTACGGCGTGGCCTACTTCGTGGCGTCCTGGGAGCGGGCATGACCGTGATCGCCGTGGTCGGGCCGACCGCGGCCGGCAAGTCGGCGCTGAGTATCGCCCTCGCGCACGCCCTCGGCGGCGAGGTGGTCAACGCCGACTCGATGCAGCTCTACCGGGGCATGGACATCGGCACCGCCAAGCTGACCACGGTCGAGCGGGAGGGCGTGCCGCACCATCTACTCGACATCTGGGAGGTGACCGAGCCGGCCAGCGTCGCCGAATACCAGCAGCTGGCCCGTGCGGCGGTCGACGACATTCTGGCCCGGGGGAGGGTGCCGCTGCTGGTCGGCGGCTCCGGCCTGTACGTGCGGGCGGTGCTGGAGCAGTTCGAGTTCCCCGGCACCGACCCGGCGGTGCGCCAGCGGCTGGAGGCGGAGCTGGCCACGAGCGGCCCGGCCCCGCTGTACGCCCGGCTGAAGGAGGCGGACCCGGCGGCGGCGGCGAGCATCCTGCCGGGCAACGGGCGGCGGATCGTCCGGGCCCTGGAGGTGATCGAGCTGACCGGGGCGCCGTTCACCGCCGCGCTGCCCGAGCCGACGCCGTACTACCCGTCGGTGCAGCTCGGGGTGGACCTGGACACCGGGCTGCTGGACGAGCGGATCGCGCGCCGGGTGGACCGGATGCGGGCCGACGGCCTGGTCGCGGAGACGCGGACGCTGGTGGGCCGCGGCCTGCCCGAGGGGCGTACGGCCAGCCGGGCGCTCGGCTACCAGCAGGTGCTGCGCTTCCTGGCCGGGGAGCTGACCGAGACCGAGGCGTACGAGGAGACGGTCCGGGCCACCCGCCGATTCGTCCGGCGGCAGCGCTCCTGGTTCCGGCGCGACCCGCGGATCCACTGGCTGGACTCGGCCTCGCCTTCGTTTCTCGACACTGCGCTGCGGGTGGTCGCCGACCATCGGGAATGATGGGGGTGTGGAGTTCACCAAGGGCCACGGCACCGGCAACGACTTCGTCATCCTGCCCGACCCGGACGGGGCGCTCGACCTGACGCCCGAGCTGGTCGCCGCGCTGTGCGACCGGCGCCGCGGCATCGGCGGGGACGGCGTGCTGCGCGTGGTCCGCGCCGCCAAGCACCCGGAGGGCGTGGCCCTGGCCGGCGAGGCCGAGTGGTTCATGGACTACTGGAACTCCGACGGCTCGTTCGCCGAGATGTGTGGCAACGGCGCCCGGGTCTTCGTCCGCTACCTGCTGGAGACCGGGCTGGCCACCCCGTCCGGCGCGACGCTCCCGGTCGCCACCCGGGCCGGCGTGGTCCGCGCCCGGGTCGAGGGGGAGGTCGTCGCCGTCGAGATGCGCCGCCCCCAGGTGTACGGGACGGCCGCCACCACGCTGAGCGGGCTGACCCTGACCGGCGCGGCGGTGGACGTGGGCAACCCGCACCTGGTCTGTGCCCTCCCGGCCAGCCTGGAGCTGGCGGCCCTCGACCTCACCCGGGCGCCCGACGTCAACCCGGCGGTCTTCCCCGCCGGCGTGAACGTCGAGTTCATCGCCCCCGGCGAGCCGGTGACCGGCGCCGACGGGCATGTGCTGATGCGGGTCTACGAGCGCGGCTCGGCCGAGACCCTCTCCTGCGGCACCGGCGCCTCAGCGGTGGCGGCGGTGGTGCTGCGCGACGCCGGCCGGGACACCGGCACGGTCGCGGTCGACGTCCTCGGCGGACGCCTCACGGTCACCGTGACCGACGACTCCTGCTGGCTTGCCGGCCCGGCGGTCCTGGTCGCCACCGGCGAGATCACCCTCCCCACCCTGCGCCCCTGACCCACCCCACCCTGCCGCCCCGCCGGCTGTCTCCGCGGCGTGCCGCCCGTGATCATGTGGCTAGCGGTGCGGTTTGTCCTGGCCTGGGGTGGCCAAGTTCATGATCAACGGGCGGAGCTGGCCCGTCTGGGTGCATCTGTTGTTGCCAGAGCGACAACAGATGCACCCAAAGCCAGTGCGATCGGCGGTCGTCAGGGGGTGGCGCTGGCGCTGGCGGCGATCTCGGGGAGGTCGGCCGGGCCCGGGTCGGCGGCCGGGGCCGGGGTGGCGGCCGGGTTCTGCGCGGCGGCGCGCACCGCGGCGGCGACGGCCGGGGCGACCCGGGAGTCGAAGACGCTCGGCACGATCACCGTCGGGTTGATCTTGTCCTCCCCGACCACGTCCGCGATGGCCTGGGCCGCGGCGAGCGCCATCTCCTCGGTGAACTCCTCGGCGTGGGCATCGAGCATGCCCCGGAAGACGCCGGGGAAGGCGAGCACGTTGTTGATCTGGTTCGGCTGGTCGGAGCGGCCGGTGGCGACCACCGCGGCGTGCTTGCGCGCCTCCCGCGGGTCGACCTCCGGGTCCGGGTTGGCCAGCGCGAAGACGATCGAGTCCTTGGCCATGGTGGCGATGTCGTCGCCGGTCAGCAGGTTGGGCGCGCTCACCCCGATGAAGACGTCCGCGCCGCGGACCGCCCCCGCCAGGTCGCCGGAGTAGTTCTCCTTGTTGGTGTTCTCCGCCAGCCACTGCCAGGCCGGGTTGAGGCCGGCCAGCCCGCGGTGCAGGGCGCCCTGCCGGTCGTACGCGATGACGTCGCCCACCCCCTGCCGGAGCAGCAGCTTCATGATCGCGGTGCCGGCCGCGCCGGCGCCGGAGACGACCACCCGTACGTCCGACAGCCGCTTGCCCACGACGCGCAGCGCGTTGGTCAGCGCCGCCAGCACGCAGATCGCGGTGCCGTGCTGGTCGTCGTGGAAGACCGGGATGTCCAGCGCCTCGCGCAGCCGGGCCTCGATCTCGAAGCAGCGCGGCGCGGCGATGTCCTCCAGGTTGATCCCGCCGTACGCGGGGGCGATCGCCTTGACGATCGACACGATCTCGTCGGTGTCCTGGGTGTCCAGCACCACCGGCCAGGCGTCCACCCCGCCGAAGCGCTTGAACAGCGCCGCCTTGCCCTCCATCACCGGCAGCGACGCGGCCGGCCCGAGGTTGCCCAGGCCGAGCACGGCCGAGCCGTCGCTGACCACGGCGACCGTGTTGCGCTTGATGGTGAGCCGGCGGGCGTCGGCCGGGTTCTCGGCGATCGCCTGGCAGACCCGGGCCACGCCCGGGGTGTACGCGCGGGACAGTTCGTCCCGGGTGCGAAGCGCCACCTTCGAGCTGACCTCGATCTTGCCGCCGAGGTGCAGCAGGAACGTCCGGTCGGAGACCTTGCGGACGTCCACCCCGTCCAGCACGGTCAGCGCCTTGACCACCTGGTCGGCGTGGCCGGCGTCGGCGGTGTCGCAGGTGAGGTCGACGATCACGTGGGACGGGTCGGAGTCGACCACGTCGAGCGCGGTGACGATGGCGCCGGCCTCGCCCACCGCGGTGGTCAGCCGACCGATGGAGGAGGCGTCCGCGGGTACCGCCAGCCGGATCGTGATCGAGAATCCCGCACTCGGCAGTCGGGTGATAGCCACGCAAACTCCTCCGTACTCGCTGATCTCCTCGCAGGGCATTTCTACTCGCCCGCCCAGCTTCACCGGCATCCGGCCCCGCTACTTGCGGGTACCGTCACGGGCATATAGCAGGTGCGTCGGGCGTTGCCACGTGTCAGGATTGCTCGTACGCGCCGAAAATCCCTCGGCGATGCACATAACGGACAGGAGACGCGGTTTGCGAGAGCAGGAGACCTTCCTTCCCTACGAGGACGACGAGTTCGACGCCACGACCGGCGAGTTCGAGCTGTCGGAGCGGCAGGCGCTGCGGCGGGTCCCCGGCCTCTCCACCGAGCTCATCGACATCACCGAGGTCGAATACCGCCAGCTGCGGCTGGAGCGGGTCGTCCTGGTGGGCGTCTGGACCGAGGGGACCCAGGAGGACGCGGAGAACAGCCTCACCGAGCTGGCGGCGCTGGCCGAGACGGCCGGCTCGCAGGTGCTCGAAGGGCTGATCCAGCGCCGCACCCGGCCTGACCCGGCCACGTACGTCGGTCGGGGCAAGGTCGACGACCTCGGCGCGGTGGTGCTCTCCACCGGCGCCGACACGGTGATCTGCGACGGTGAACTCTCCCCGTCCCAGCTGCGCAACCTGGAGCAGCGCACCAAGGTAAAGGTGGTCGACCGGACGGCCCTGATCCTCGACATCTTCGCCCAGCACGCCAAGAGCCGCGAGGGTAAGGCGCAGGTCGAGCTGGCCCAGCTCGAATACCTGCTGCCGCGGCTGCGCGGTTGGGGTGAGACGCTGTCCCGGCAGACCGGTGGTAGCGGTCGCGGCGGTGGCGCCGGCGGCGGCGTGGGCCTGCGCGGCCCCGGTGAGACCAAGCTGGAGACCGACCGGCGTCGGATCCGGCACCGGATCGCCAAGCTGCGCCGCGAGATCAAGAGCATGACGACGGTACGCCAGACCAAGCGCGCCCGCCGCTCACGCAACGCGGTGCCCGCGGTGGCCATCGCCGGCTACACCAACGCCGGCAAGTCCAGCCTGCTCAACCGGCTCACTGGGGCGGGTGTGCTGGTGGAGAACGCGCTCTTCGCCACCCTGGACCCGACCACCCGCAAGGCCACCACCTCCGACGGCCGGCTCTACACCTTCTCCGACACGGTCGGCTTCGTCCGGCATCTGCCGCACCAGATCGTCGAGGCGTTCCGGTCGACGCTGGAGGAGGTCGCTGACGCCGACCTGGTGGTGCACGTGGTCGACGGCACCCACCCGGACCCGGAGGAGCAGGTCCGCGCGGTTCGTGAGGTGCTCGCCGAGGTGGGCGCCGACCGGCTGCCCGAGCTGCTGGTGATCAACAAGATCGACGCGGCCGACGAGGAGACGCTGCTGCGGCTCAAGCGGCTCTGGCCGGATGCCGTCCTCGTCTCCGCGCACACCGGGCGCGGGGTCGACGGGATGCGCGAGGCGATCGAGCAGCGGCTGCCCCGCCCGGCGGTCGAGATCCGGGCGGTGCTCCCGTACGACCGGGGTGACCTGGTGGCGCGGGTGCACCGGCAGGGCGAGGTGTTGAGCACCTCCCACCTGCCCGAGGGCACGGCGCTGCACGTCCGGGTGGGCGAGGCGCTCGCCGCCGAGTTGGCGCCCTACCGCGCCGGGGACCGGCTCGTCAGCGAGGAGCGGGTGGGCGCCGGCCGGTGAGGGGTCCGGCGTCACCCGCACGATGCCCGAGGCATGCAATTATGGGCCGCATGCGGCACGCTGTTTCCTCGGTCACGATTGTGCTGGGCCTCATCGGTGCGGTCGTGGCGCCGGCAGGAGCCGCCCTGGCGGCTCCTGCCGCGGCCCCTGTGCTGGTCGCGGCGCCCAAGAAGAAGTGCACGGTGGAGGACGAGCGGCTGCGTGAGCTGTCCGGTCTCGTCGCGACCGCCAGCGGCTATGTGGTGATCAACGACGGCAGCGGCCCGGACAACCACAAAAAGGTCTTCTACCTCAACGCCAAGTGCGCCGTCACCAAGGAGGTCGGCTACCCGGGCGCCGGGTCGTACGACCCGGAGGACCTGGCCCTCAGCCCGGACGGCAAGACCCTCTGGATCGCCGACATCGGCGACAAGAGCACCAACAAGACCCGCCGGGAGCGGGTCGCCGTCTGGACCATGCCGCTGGACGGCTCGAAGCAGCCGGTGCTGCACCGGCTGTCCTACCCGGAGCGGAAGTCGCGCGACGCCCAGGCGCTGCTCGTCGGCGACGACAACCTGCCGCTGATCATCACCAAGGACGCGTCCGGCACGGCGGAGATCTTCAAGCCCGAGGCGCAGCTCGAGTCGGGCGACACCGAACCGGTGCCGATGAAGAAGGTCGGCGAGGTCACCATCCCGAAGACGAGCACCGAGAACAAGCTCGGCGCGACCGGCCGGGCGACGGTCACCGGCGCGGCCCGCTCGCCCGACGGCACCAAAGTTGTCCTGCGCACCTACGCGGACGCCTTCGAGTACGACGTGACCGGCGGCGACATCGTCGCCGCGCTGACCGGCGGCAAGCCGCGGATCACCCCGCTGACCGACCCGTTCGGCGAGGCCATCTCCTACACACCGGACGGCAAGTTGTTCGTCACCGTCTCCGACGGCGGCCTCATGGAGAAATCCGATCCCATCGATGTCCTCAGCTACACCCCGTCCGCCGGGGCCGACGCGCTGCCCGACGGCGGTGCGGAAGGCTCCAAGCCGGCAGCGACGAAGTCCTGGTTCGAGGGACTGACCTTGAACCAGATCACGTACCTGATCGCGGCGGTGGGTGTGCTCGGCGTGCTGATGGTCGGCGTCGGCATCTTCGGCATCCTGCGCGCCCGCCGCAAGCCGGCACCGGCCGCGGAGCCGGCTGACGGGCTGGCGCGCGACGAGGTCCCGCCGCGCGACGGAGGTCCGTCGCAGGGCGGTCGGTCCGACGTGCCGCCGGCCGGCGGTCCGCGGGGCGGGGTGTACGGCGGCGGCGGCGGTTCCGGCGGTGGCGCTCCGGTGAACGGTGCGCCGGGCCGGGCGCCTGCCGGCGGGGTGTACGGCGGTGGCCGCCCTCAGGATGGCGGTGGCCGTCCCCAGGGCGGCGGTGGCCGTCCCCAGGATGGCGGTGGCCGTCCTCAGGACGGCGGCGGCCGCGGTGGCGGGGTCTACGGTGGCGGCCAGCAGAGCGGCGGCGGCGTCTACGGCGCGGGCCGGCAGGGCGGTGGCCATGGCGGCCCACCCCGGGGCGGTGGCAACGGTGGCGTACCCCAGGGCGGCGGCCACGGTGGCGCACCTCAGGGCGGCGGGGGCCGACCGCAGGGTGGCGGCGTTTACGGCGGCGCACCGCAGCACGGCGGCGCACCGCAGGGCGGTGGCAGGTACGGCGGCGGGCGTGGCGAGCCGCCGCGACGGGAGCCTGACCCTCGGGATCCGCGGGCCGGCCGCCGCGGCGACGGTTACGACGACCGGGGCCAGTACGGGCCGATGCCTGGCGGCGGCCGGGAGCACCGCGGCGACCGCTACTGAGCCCGCGCCACCGCGCGCCCACCGCTCGCGGATGCTGATCGGGTGACCGCCACGTCGGCGGTCACCCGAGCGGGTGTCAGATCCGGCGCAGCACGGCGACCACCCGGCCCATGATGGTCGCGTCGTCGCCAGGGATCGGGTCGAAGGCCGGGTTCTGCGGCATCAGCCAGACGTGACCGTCGCGGCGCCGATAGGTCTTCACGGTCGCCTCGCCGTCGAGCATGGCGGCCACGATGTCGCCGACCTCGGCGGTCGGTTGCTGCCGGACCACCACCCAGTCGCCGTCGCAGATCGCGGCGTCGAGCATCGAGTCGCCCTTGACCTGAAGCATGAAGACCTCGCCCTCACCCACCAGCTCGCGGGGAAGGGGGAAGACGTCCTCGACCGACTGCTCGGCGAGAATCGGGCCACCGGCGGCGATCCGGCCCAGCATCGGCACGTACGCCGGGGCGGGCCGCTGCGCGCGGGCCGCCTCGTCGTCGAGCACGTCGCCGGGGGCGCGGACGTCCACCGCGCGCGGCCGGTTGGGATCGCGCCGCAGGAGGCCCTTCTTTTCCAGCTCCTTGAGCTGATAGGCGACGCTGGACGGGGAGACCAGGCCGACCGCCTCGCCGATCTCGCGCACGCTCGGCGGGTAGCCGTGGCGCTCGACCCAGGTGCGGATGAACTCCAGGATCCGACGCTGCCGGGCGGTCAGGTCGACCGTCGTCGGGTCGGAAAAGCTGCTCATCGGCGTGACCGGGCGCACGGCGGGCTGGGTCGCCCGGCTGCGCGTGGCGCGTGGTCGGCGCGTCGCCGGCGGCCCCGCCCCGTCGATCGGCTGCGGCTTCTCCTGCCGGCTGGCCCGGTCCTCGGTCACGTCCGTCCTCCCTGGTCGGCGCTGGGTGCCTCGTCGGCTCGTGGTGCGTGCTCAGGTGGTGCTGCCGACCGACGCGACACGCCGCGTCCGGTCGTTGTTGACCGTATAGGTGAGATCGGCCATTTTCAAACATCTGTACGACGTCTTGTCGGCGTGTCGCGGCGAAATCCTGGATTTCCGAACGCCTGTTCTGCTAATAGTACGTCGTAATCGAACAGGCGTTCTATGAGTGACGCGACTCGCCGGACACGCCGACCAACTTGACCTCGCTAGGGCGACGGCATACGGTCGACCCCTAGATGTAGTAGTCACATGGGCGTAAGTCGCCTACAGGTTGGGTTTGACTACCGAACGCACTCCCGTATTGTCGACCGGCGGCGGCCAGCATAGCGATGGCCGCGCCATGATGACGCATGCCCGGGAGCCGGTCGGTGTGCCCGCCGGTCGGTGTGCCCGCGGTTGGTCAAGGAGGTTGGGCGATGCGGTGTCCGTACTGCCGGCACGCCGACTCCCGAGTCGTCGACTCGCGGGAGGCCGACGACGGCCAGCTCATCCGGCGGCGGCGGTCCTGCCCGGAATGCGGCAAGCGGTTCACCACCGTCGAGGAGGCGGTGCTCGCGGTGGTCAAGCGTAGCGGGGTGACCGAGCCGTTCAGCCGCATCAAGATCATCGGCGGGGTGCGCAAGGCGTGCCAGGGCCGGCCGGTCGACGACGACTCCATCGCGCTGCTGGCGCAGAAGGTCGAGGAGACGGTGCGGGCCAAGGGGGCCGCCGAGATCCCCAGCCACGAGGTCGGGCTGGCCATCCTGGGCCCGCTGCGCGACCTGGACGAGGTGGCCTACCTGAGGTTCGCCAGCGTCTACCGCTCCTTCGACTCGCTCGCCGACTTCGAGCGCGAGATCGAGACGCTGCGGGCCGCCGCGCGGACCCGCGAGGGCGCCGGGGCCGAGGCCGTCGAGGCCGCCGGCCGTACCAGCTGAGTTTTTTCGGATTTCTGACAGTTGACGACGCGCGGTGGGTGACCGCGCGCAGACGAGGGGGGCGACGGCGTGACGACCAGCAAGTCACGGAACAAGGCCGGGACAGGGCTGAAGATCGAGCGCGTCTGGACGACCGAGGGGGTGCATCCCTACGACGAGGTCACCTGGGAGCGCCGCGACGTCGTGATGACGAACTGGCGGGACGGCTCGATCAACTTCGAGCAGCGCGGGGTGGAGTTCCCCGGGTCCTGGTCCGTCAACGCGGCCAACATCGTGACCACCAAGTACTTCCGGGGCGCGGTGGGGACCCCGGAGCGGGAGTGGTCGCTCAAGCAGCTGATCGACCGGGTGGTCGGCACCTACCGCACCGCCGGTGAGGAGTACGGCTACTTCGCCACCCCGGCCGACGCGGAGGTCTTCGCGCACGAGCTGACCTGGATGCTGCTGCACCAGGTGTTCAGCTTCAACTCGCCGGTCTGGTTCAACGTCGGCACGCCGTCGCCGCAGCAGGTCAGCGCGTGCTTCATCCTGGCCGTCGACGACTCGATGGACTCCATCCTGGACTGGTACAAGGAGGAGGGGCTGATCTTCCAGGGCGGCTCCGGCTCCGGCGCCAACCTGTCCCGGATTCGCTCCTCCAAGGAACTGCTCTCCTCCGGCGGCACCGCCTCCGGCCCGGTCAGCTTCATGCGCGGCGCGGACGCCTCCGCCGGGACCATCAAGTCCGGTGGCGCCACCCGGCGCGCGGCCAAGATGGTCATCCTCGACGTGGACCACCCGGACATCGAGGAGTTCGTGGTCACCAAGGCGCGCGAGGAGGACAAGATCCGCGCGCTGCGGGACGCCGGTTTCGACATGGACCTGGGCGGCGCCGACATCGTCAGCGTGCAGTACCAGAACGCCAACAACTCGGTCCGGGTCTCCGACGAGTTCATGAGCGCGGTGGAGAACGGCGGCACCTTCGACCTGCGGGGTCGCCTCGACGGGCAGACCATCGAGACCGTCGACGCCAAGAAGCTCTTCCGCACCATCTCCCAGGCCGCCTGGGAGTGCGCCGACCCAGGCCTGCAGTACGACGACATCATCAACGACTGGCACACCTGCCCGGAGACCGGGCGGATCACCGCCTCGAACCCGTGCTCGGAGTACCTGCACCTGGACAACTCCTCGTGCAACCTGGCCTCGCTGAACCTGATGAAGTTCATGCGCGCCGACGGCGGCTTCGAGGTGGAGAAGTTCGTCAAGTCGGTCGAGTTCGTCATCACCGCGATGGACATCTCGATCTGCTTCGCCGACTTCCCGACCGAGAAGATCGGCGAGACCACCCGCGCCTACCGGCAGCTCGGCATCGGGTACGCCAACCTGGGTGCGCTGCTGATGGCCTCCGGCCTGCCGTACGACTCGGAGCAGGGCCGCTCGGTCGCCGCGGCGATCACCTCGCTGATGACCGGCACCGCTTACCGCCGCTCGGCCGAGCTGGCCGGCATCGTCGGCGCGTACGACGGCTATGCCCGCAACGCCGAGGCGCACAAGCGGGTCATGCGCAAGCACGCCGCCGCCAACGACGCGATCAAGCCGACCGGCACCGTGGCCACCGCCGTCCAGCGCGAGGCCACGAAGCAGTGGACCCTCGGCAACAAGGTCGGCGACAAGAACGGCTGGCGCAACTCGCAGGCCAGCGTGCTCGCCCCGACCGGCACCATCGGCCTGATGATGGACTGCGACACCACAGGTGTCGAGCCGGACCTGGCCCTGGTCAAGTTCAAGAAGCTGGTCGGCGGCGGCTCGATGCAGATCGTCAACCAGACCGTGCCGCGCGCCCTGCGTAGCCTCGGCTACCCGGAGGAGCAGGTCGAGGCGATCGTCGAGCACATCGCCGACCACGGCCACGTGGTCGACGCCCCCGGTCTCAAGCCGGAGCACTACTCGGTCTTCGACTGCGCCATGGGCGAGCGGTCCATCGCGCCGATGGGCCACGTGCGGATGATGGCGGCCGTCCAGCCGTTCATCTCCGGCGCGATCTCCAAGACGGTCAACATGCCGGAGCAGGCGACCGTCGAGGACGTCGAGAAGATCTACTTCGAGGGCTGGAAGCTCGGCCTCAAGGCCCTGGCGATCTACCGGGACAACTGCAAGGTCGGCCAGCCGCTGTCCGTCGCCAAGCCGAACAAGGCGGTGGAGCCGGCGGCCGCGCCGGAAAAGGTCGTCGAGAAGGTCGTCGAGTACCGGCCGGTGCGCAAGCGCCTGCCGAAGAAGCGCCCGTCGGAGACGATCTCCTTCTCGGTCGGTGGCGCCGAGGGCTACCTCACCGCCTCGTCGTACCCGGACGACGGCCTCGGCGAGGTCTTCCTCAAGATGTCGAAGCAGGGCTCGACCCTGGCCGGCGTGATGGACGCCTTCTCGGTGGCCATCTCCATCGGTCTCCAGTACGGCGTTCCGCTGGAGACGTACGTCAGCAAGTTCACCAACATGCGCTTCGAGCCGGCCGGCATGACCGACGACCCGGACGTGCGGATGGCAGCCTCGGTGATGGACTACATCTTCCGTCGCCTGGCCCTGGACTTCCTGCCGTACGAGCGCCGCGCGGAGCTGGGCATCTTCACCGCCAAGGAGCGGGCCGCCCAGCTCGCGGCCGAGGCGGAGGCGGAGGCGAGCGGTGCGGACCTCACCGCGATGGCCGCCTCTGCCCCGGTCGAGGTGTTCGAGCCGAAGGTCGGCGCGGTCGCCCAGCCGAAGCAGGAGGTCGCGGACGTCGCCGCCGTCAAGCCGGCGCCGTCGGTGGGCTCCAGCACCGAGCTGCTCGAGGCCGTGATCGGCAAGGCCGCCGACGCACCGCTCTGCTTCACCTGCGGTACGAAGATGCGCCCCGCCGGTAGCTGCTACGTCTGCGAGGGCTGCGGCTCCACCAGCGGCTGCAGCTGACGCTTCACCCGTTTCGCGAGCGCGGCAGGGCTTCCTGCCGCGCTCGCGGCGTTTCCGGGGAGACACGCCGGTGAGATGACTTCAGTACCCTCGTTCATTGGCGAATGGGGCGATGACATGAGTGAACACTCGATCCGGCTACGGCCGGTTGTCGAGGAGGATCTGGCCATGTTCCGCCGATTCGCGACGGAGCCGGGCCTCATCGGCTTGGACTGGACTGGATTCAAGGACCCGCAGGCGCCGACGCGGCGCTACGCCATCGACAGCTATCTCGGGGCTGACAGCGGCCGGCTGATGGTCGAGGTGGAGCAGGAACAGGTCGGGGCCGGGTTCGTGAGCTGGGCACTTCGGGACTTCGGCGGCCCCACGAAGCACTGGGAGATCGGGATCGCGTTGCTGCCGGAGTGGCGCGGGCACGAGATCGGGTGGCGGGCGCAGGCGATGCTGTGCGACTACCTGTTCACCCACACGCCGCTACAGCGTATCCAGGCGGGCACTCACCCCGAGAACATCGCCGAACAGCGATCCCTTGTGAAGGCCGGCTTTCAGTTGGAGGGCGTGGTGCGGGCCTGCGAATTCCGGGACGGCCGATGGTGCGACGGGTACCTGTACAGCCGACTGAGGAGCGACCCGTCGCCCCTGTGATCTCCCGCCTTCGCGTCTTTATCTAGACAAGCCGCCCCGGGACGCCGGGTCTGACCGACGGCGGTTCGCTCGCTACCAACTTGATGTCGCAAACGACTCAGCCGCCGCCGATGTCGATGAATCGTCTACGCCATCAGGTTCGTAGCGCCCCGATCGAGAGGACTTCAGCGCTCCTCGTCGCCCTCGGTTGGGCGGGGAGGGCGGTTGTGCCGCGTCCACTCGTCCACCTCATCGGCATCCCAGACGGTCATCCCGATCAGGCGTGCGACCGGCTCGGGAAAGCCGGGCCTGCGAGTGATCTGTATAACCCGCTGGCGCGACACGCCGAACAGCACGGCCAACTCGCCGGGTCCGTACAAGCGCGGTCGCTTCACGGCCTAGCGCATCGCTGATTAGCGCTTCAATCCTGAGACGAAGGCCGACCAGGCTCGGTTGCCGAAGCGGAGAGTTGGGCCGGACGGGTCCTTGCTGTCGCGGACCAGAATGTTCTTGTCCAGGTCGGCCACCTCGACGCACGCGCCGCCGTTGTTGTCGCTGCGACTGGACTTGCGCCAGACCAGGCGATCTGAGGTCTCCATGACCACTCCTAAGGTCTGTCACCGCTTCATGTCGTCCGCCATCCGCAGGATGAGCTTGCGCGACTCTACCGGCCCGAGAGCGGCTGCCCGGAGTCGGTCCCACAGCCGAGTGTAGGCCCGTACCGCGTCCGGCCGGTCAAGGTAATCGGCGTCGGTGAACGTCTCGACGTAGATGACGTCCGACGCCGCGTCATCGCCGAACCGCAGGATGATGAAGCTGAAGGACGCCGTCTCGTAGGTCTGCGCGTCGAACGGGAAGACCTGGAGGGAGACGTTCGGCTGCTTGCCGACTTCCGTCAGGTGAAGTAGCTGACCGCGCATCGTCGCGGCGTCTCCGATGTTCCGACGCAACGCCGATTCGCTGAGGACGAAGCTGACATCCGGCCCGCTGTTTTGTCGCAGGATCGCCTGCCGCTCCAGCCGTACGGCGACCTGCCGGTCCACATCCTCTTCGGCCAGCCGGGGATAAGCGGTCGCGATCATGGCGCGGATGTATGGCTCGACTTGAAGGATGCCAGGAACAACCTCTGGCTGGTACCAGCGGATCTCCGTAGCATCGCCTTCCAGATCGAGGTACTGACGGAACCAGTCGGGGACCACGTTGCGGTACGTGCTCCAGCGGCCGCGTTGACGTCCGGCGCGGGCGAGTTCCCGCAGCGGCTCAGCGTCCGCGCCACCGACGCCGTACAGGTCGAGTAGCAGGTTCAGGTCGGTCAGCTTGATCCCCGACTGCCCGAGTTCAAGTCGGCTGATCTTGCTCGCCGCGGCATCGATGACGGCGGCAGCATCATCCTGCGTCTTGCCAGCGCTCTCGCGGGCGCGCTTGAGTGCGAGCCCGAGCCGCCGCCGCTGGATCGTCGGGTTGACCATCGGCTGATTATCGCCCCACCAGGGCTGCAGGCCACGACACGCCGCAGCAAGGTTTCCAAAATGGGAGTCCAACTTTTACCCTGATTGGGCTTCCAAAATAGGAGTCCAAATCCGGGAGGCGGGCATGCGCAAGCGTGTGTCGTACGAGGACTACCTGCTGGCGGTCGCGCTGACGCTGGCTCGCCGGCACCGTCCGGTGTGGTCGTGGCGGCTGTGCCGCCGGATCTGCCGGTGCGGCTCGGATCTGCCGTGCCGCGCGCAGCACCGCATCCCGATCCGTCGAGGCCACTGGCCAGGGGAGGAGCAGCCATGACCGAGCTGCAGGTCAACCAGATCCTGTCGGTGCACCTTCCCGGCGTCGATGGCCTGTGCGCCGGCTGCCGGTGGTGGTGGGCGCGGCTGGCTCCGTATCCGTGTTACCAGGCGGAATGGGCCCTCCGGTGGGATGCGCGCGTCGCCACCCGGCGCTTCCTGGACGGCCTGCCGTGACGACGCACGGCCCGGTGCTGCCGGTCTGGAGCTGCGGCGGCTGCGGGGCACCGTGGCCCTGTGAGACCCGGCGCAAGGAATTGCGGGCCGAGTTCGAGGGCGCGCGGGTGTCGCTGGGCCTCTACATGGGGTCCTATTTCGTGTGGGCCGCCGAGGACCTGACCTGGCTGCCGGCTGGCCTCCTGCACCAGCGGTTCCTGGGATGGATCCGATGAGCGTGATCCGGCAAGGCGACGAGCGCTTCCACTACCGCGACGGCTCGCACAAGTGGATCCCTCCCGACCCGGACTTCGATCAGGAAGTCTGGGATGCGATGGTCCGGCAGCACCAGAGCCAACACCTTGAGGAGATTTCGCGGCGGCGTAGGTCTCGTCCGGCGAGCAAGGACGGTGGATGATACTGCTCGTGGTCGCCGGGCAGCTTGAGCTGGATCTCCTCACGGAGCTCTCCGCGATGTTGGAAGCGGAGCATGGGCCGGTTTCCGAGGAGGCGCTGGCCGAGGCGAGGCGTTCGTGGCCCGACGTGCTGTAGGCGCCGGCGGCGCAGAAGGCCCATAGACTTCGGTCATGGTGATCTCGCCACCGGTCGTCGAGGAGTTCGGCGGGGAACTCGCCGCACTCGGCTGGGTCGCGGGGCTCCTGGTCGCGGGATCGTTGGCGACCGGCGACTACCTACCCGGCGTCAGCGATCTCGACCTGGTCGCGCTGATCGACGGCCCGCTCGACGCGGCCCGGCAGGCCACGCTTGCTGGTCTGCATCGTCGCCTCGACGCCGGCACCGGCTTAGGTCTGCACCTCGGCTGCGTCTACGTCGACACCGCGTTGGCGCTCGACCCCGAGGTGCGGCATCCGACCTGGACCCACAGGCAACTCGTCCAGCGCATCCTCTCCGGGATCACCCGGGCCGAGCTGGTGCATCGCGGGTACGCGATCTTCGGCCCCGCGCCCCGCGACGTCTTCCCACCGATGAGTCCCGACGACGTACGGGCGGCTGCCCGGGCCGAACTCGCCGGCTACTGGGCCTGGGCCGCCCGGCGTCCATGGATGTGGCTGGACCCCACGATCGCGGATCTCGGTCTCACCTCGATGGCCCGGGGCCGCCGCGCGTTGCGCAGCGGTGACCTGCTCACCAAGACCGAAGCCGTCCGGCAGGCCGACGCGCCGGCCTGGCTGATCGACCAACTGGGTGCCAGACGCCGAGGAGAGAGCATCACCTCGCCCCGGCTCCGCACCGCCTTGATCGCGTGGCGTGACGCCCGCCGGACCGTTGCCCGGGCACGAGAGGATCATTGAGCGATGACAATCGCGGCCAGCTACGCCCAGTTCAGCGCCCGCGAGGCGCACGGGGTGTCACCTGCGTACAAGCGGTTGGCCCTGGCGGTGTCCCGCGACGACGAGTTGCTCGCCCGGCTGGAGACCCTCCCGCCCGCTAAGCGGCAGCCGAACCTGCTGTTCGGCGTCGTCCGCCTCCTCGGCGGCCCGGTCGAGGATCCGGCCGCCTTCCACGACTACGCCCTGGCGAACTGGTCGGCGATCGAGCCGGAGATGCGTACCCGGTCGACGCAGACGAACGAGGCCGGCCGGTGCGCCGTACTGCTTCCGGTGCTGGCCGCGTTGCCGCAGCCGCTTGCGTTGCTGGAGGTCGGCGCGTCCGCCGGCCTGTGCCTCTACCCCGACCGGTACGCCTACCGGTACGGCGAGCACCTGCTCGGCGCGGGCGAGCCGGTCCTCGACTGCGTGGCCACCGGGATGACGCCACCGGATCGCCGGCCCGAGGTGGTGTGGCGGGCCGGCCTGGATTTGAACCCGCTCGACGTGACCGACCCGGCGGATCTCGCGTGGCTGGAGGCGCTCATCTGGCCCGAGCATGCTCACCGGCGTACCCGGTTGCGGGCTGCGGCGGCGGTCGCGGCGGCCGACCCGCCGCTGCTGGTCCGGGGCGACCTGGTGGACGATCTGCCGGCGCTGGCCGCGCAGGCACCGGCCGACGCCACCCTGGTGGTGTTCCACACCTCGGTGCTCTATCTGGTGCCGCCGCCGCGCCGCGAGGCCTTCGCCGAGGTGGTACGCGGCCTGCCCGGCCACTGGATCGCGAACGAAGCGCCGGAGGTGCTGCGCTACGACGCGCTGCCGGAGCTGCCGGGCGACGCGCATTACAACGTGCTCGCGCTGGACGGGACACCGCTCGCCTGGACCCGCGGACACGGACAGGCGATCAACTGGTTCGGGTAGTGCCTCCGGCACCCGGGGAAGCTGCCGTCGCGTCCCTCGGCGAAGAACTCGGAAGCAACCGTCGTGCCAGGTCCGTGACCGACCAGCCGCCGGTGAGGGCCCAGAGGGCGATGACCGGGTCGCAAATGGCGCAGCCGTGTGAGGAGCCGGGCAGGAACGGGATGATCGGTGCCCCCTTCAGGTGGTGCACCACGTCCCAGGCGGTGTGTAGCAGCCAGCCGACCCCGATCCACGTCCATGACCCGAGGCCACGCCAGGCCACGTAGGTCATCAGGGCGACGAAGGGGAACTCCCAGGCCCCGAGGCCGCCGCCGCTGAGGTACGCCGCCCCGGCCCCGCCCACCATGATCGCGTTGACGGTCCGGCGGTGCGGTTCGTGGATGAACGCGTTGAGGCAGGCGTACAGAAGACCGATGAGCACTGGCACGAGGATGGTCATGGTGGCCGATTCTCGGGCCGCGCCGGTGCGCCGGACAGGGGCCGGCGAGCCAGGGGTCGACGGATCCGCGCCAGGATGGGCACATGCATCAGGTGGTGGTCCTCGCCTACGACGGCGTCATCCCGTTCGACCTGTCCGTGCCGGTGGAGGTGTTCGGTCGGGCACGTCGGGCGGACGGCAGCCCGGCCTACGAGGTGCGCGTCTGCGCCGTCACGGACGAGGTGCGGGCCGGGGCGGTCAACATCCGGGTGCCCCACGACCTGTCGGCGGTGGCCGGAGCCGACACGGTCGTCGTGCCGGGGGTTGCCGACCTCGACCTGGCCGTGCCCGCCGCGGTCCTCGACGCGGTCGCGACCACCCCGGCCCGGCTGGTGTCGATCTGCACCGGCGCCTTCGTGCTGGCCGCATCAGGGCGGCTCGACGGGCGGCGGGCCACCACCCACTGGGCCGCCGCACCCGAGCTGGCCCGCCGCCATCCCACCGTCACCGTCGACCCCGACGTGCTCTTCGTCGCGGACGGACCGGTGCTGACGTCGGCCGGTGCGGCGGCCGGCCTCGACCTGTGCCTGCACGTGGTGCGCGGCGACCACGGCGTGGCGGTCGCCGCGGACACCGCGCGAAGCTGCGTGATGCCGTTGGAGCGCGCCGGCGGTCAGGCGCAGTTCATCGCGTACGAGCCGCCCGCGCCGGCCGGAGACGGCCTGCAACCGCTGCTGGCCTGGCTGGCCGAAAACCTGCACCGCCCGCTCACCCTGGCTGACATCGCCGCGCACGCGATGATGAGTACGCGCTCCCTCAGCCGGCACTTCCGCGACCAGGTCGGCACCACCCCGATGCGGTGGCTCAACCGGCAGCGGATCCGCCGCGCGCAGCAGCTGCTGGAACGCACCCACCAGCCGGTCGAACGGGTAGGCGAGCTCGTCGGCTTCGCCTCCCCGACTGCCTTCCGCGAATCCTTCCGCCACATCGTCGGCATCCCACCCCGCGCCTACCGCGCCGCCTTCCCCCTCTAGCCCCGCACGGCCCCCGCCCTACCCGCTTGCCTGCCTCGTCGATCATGAAGCTGTTGTCCCGAACCGCCGAAGCGGAGCGCAACAACTTCATGATCAACCGGGGGTGGGGTGGGGGCGGTGCGGGCCGCGACGGGCGCGGCGGGCGACTAGGGTCGACCGTCGTGACCGAACCGACCTGGTTGACCGAGACCCGCGCCGCGTACGACACGGTTGCCGTGGACTACGCGCGGCTGATACCCGACGTGCAGGAAGGTGCGCTCGCCCGGGGGATGCTGGCCGCGTTCGCCGAGCAGGTCGGGCCCGACCGGCCGGTGCTGGAGGTGGGCTGCGGGACCGGCCGGATCACTGCCTACCTGCGCGACCTGGGGCTGGACGTCGCCGGCCTCGACCTCTCGCCGGGCATGGTCGAGGTGGCCCGCCGGACCTACCCGGAGCTGCGCTTCGAGGTCGGTTCGATGACCGCGTTGGCGCTGCCCGACGCGGGGCTGGCCGGGCTCGTCGCCTGGTATTCGATCATCCACCTGCCGCCGGAGTTGCTGCCCGACGTGTTCGCCGAGTTCCGCCGGGTGCTCGCTCCGGGCGGGCACCTGCTGCTCGCGGTCAAGGCCGGCGACCGCCGGATCCGGCTCGAGCAGGCGTACGGCCACACCGTCTCGTACGACGTGCACTGGCTGCCGCCCGACCGGCTCGCCGACCAACTCGCCGACGCCGGCCTGACCGTACAGGCCACGCTGGTCCGCGAGCCGATCGACGCCGAGAAGGGACCGCAGGCGTTCCTGCTTGCCGGGCGGCCGGACGGGAGCGTGGCCCGGTGACCGTTGCGCTGTTCACCCTCGGCGGGACGATCGCCATGGCCGGGGCCAGGGGTCAGGGCGTGGTGAGTCGACTCACCGGGGCGGAGCTCACCGCCGCCGTACCGGGGCTCGCCGACATTCCGCTCGACGTCCACGATGTGCAGGCGGTGCCGAGCGCGGCCCTCACGTACCGGCAGCTCCTCGATCTGGTGGACGCGGCAGGCGCAGCGGTGGTCGCCGGGGCGACCGGCGCGGTGGTCACCCAGGGCACCGACAGCCTGGAGGAGACGGCGTTCCTGGCCGACCTGGTCTGGCCGCACGCGGCGCCGCTGGTGATCACCGGCGCGATGCGCAACCCCACGCTCGCCGGCCCGGACGGCCCGGCCAACCTGCTCGCCGCCGCCCGGGTCGCCGCCAGCCCGGCCGCGCGCGACCTCGGCGTGCTGGTCGCGTTCAACGACGAGATCCACGCCGCCAGGTTTGTCCGCAAGACCCACAGCACCAGTACGGCCACGTTCGCGTCGCCCGACGCCGGTCCGCTCGGCCACGTGATCGAGGCTGAGGTACGCCTGCTCACCCGGCCGCCCCGCCGCGCCCCGCTGCCGCCGGTGGACGCCGACCGGCTCGCCGCCACCCGGGTGGCGCTGCACACCGTCACCCTCGACGACGACGTGGCGCTGCTGGACGCGCTCGCCGGCAACCTGGACGGGCTGGTCGTGGCCGGTTTCGGGGTCGGGCACGTGCCGCCGGCCTTCGCCCCAGCGCTCGGCGCGTTGGCCGAGCGGATGCCGGTGGTGCTCGCCTCGCGTGCCGGCGCCGGATCGGTGCTGCGCCGCACCTACGGGGCGGTCGGCTCCGAGGCCGACCTGCTTCGGCGAGGGCTGGTCTGGGGTGGACTGCTCGACCCGTACAAGGCGAAGGTGCTGCTCCGCCTCCTCCTGGCCGCCGGCGCCGACCACGAGGAGGTCCGCGCCGCCTTCCACCGGTACGGCTGAGCCAGGATGCTGAGTCGTCTGCGACATCAGCTCGACAGGCGCGCCAGGAATTCCACGCCGCGCTGGGACGGCCGCGCCGGGCCGCCGCTGACCAGATGCCGCCTCCGTACACTCGCCCGGTGAGTGGAGAGCGACGACCCCTGGCGGACCGGCCGTTGACCGAGCCGCATCCGTCCCGGTTGTCGCCCGAGCATCCGGGTCGGGAGCGGATCCTGGCCGTCCATGCGGCGGCGCTGGCTGCCGGGGAGGCCGGCTACCTCGACCCGGAGACCGGGCTCTTCGTGCTCACCGCCGGGTTCCTCGCCCGGCGGGGCACCTGCTGCGGGCGAGGCTGTCGGCACTGTCCGTACGTGGACGAGTGAGGACTTCCCTCGCACGCCGGCAACCCCGTACGGTGTCCGACGGACGTTCGGCGGGGGACCCGCCGTCGAGGGTGGAGGATTGAGCGTGCACGTCCGAACCTGGCTCGCCGCTTCGGCCGTACTGCTGACCGTGGGTTGCGCCGCGGAGACCCCGGCGGTGGAGTTGCCGGCGGTGGCACCGGTGCCGGTGGAGGTGGCCGCGGCGTCGTCGGGCGGCGCCTGCCGGCTGCTCGACTTCGGGGTGATCGCCGAGCACACCGGGGCGCGGTTCGACGTGGCCGCCGCTGTGGAGCGCGGCGACACCCACACCTGCGTGCTCCGCGCCGAGGCTGCCCTCCTGCCGGAGTTGACGCTCAGCATCACCGACACGTCGATCGATGCGTCGGGTTTCACCCAGGATGTGCAGCCCAGGGGCGCCACGAAGGTCAACAAGCTGGGGAAGATCGCCTACCGACAGCACCTGCCGAAGAGCGGCAAGGTCGGCCCGGTGGCCGAGGTGGGCTGGCTGGCCACCGAGGGCCGGCTGGCCACCCTGCGCTGGACCTGTCCGCACGGGGCGGACACGGCGGAGGCCGAGAAGATGGCCGGCAAGTTGGTCAACCTGGCCAAGGTGGTGGACACCCGCCAGCTGTGACCGGCGGGGCCGGCGCGCGGCCCCGACCGGCGGTCAGTGGGCCGCGACGAACACCCGGGAGGCCACCTCTCGGGGGAGTCGGATGCGGTCGCCGGAGCGGTCGATGGAGACGCCGTCCCGCTCCTGAGCCACGGTCACCGTGGCGCCCGGGTCGACGCCCGCCGCGTGCAGCTGCCGCAGCACGTCCGCGTCGGTCTGCACGCTCTCACAGATCCGCCGCACCACGACCGGGCCGGACAGGCCGGGGAAGGCCAGGTTGCGCTCGCCCTCCACCGACTCGGTTTCGGGCTGCCCGGGCTCGCCCAGCTCCTCCAGGCCGGGGATCGGGTTGCCGTACGGCGAGCGGGTCGGGCGGTTGAGCAGGTCGTAGACCCGCTTCTCCACCGCGTCGCTCATCACGTGCTCCCACCGGCAGGCCTCCTCGTGGGCCTCCTCGTAGGGCATCCCGATCACGTTGACCAGCAGCAGCTCGGCCAGCCGGTGCTTGCGCATGACCGAGACGGCGGTGCCGCGCCCGAGTGGGGTGAGCGACAGGTGTCGGTCGCCCTCGACGGTGAGCAGGCCGTCCCGCTCCATCCGGGCGACTGTCTGGCTGACGGTGGGACCGCTCTGCCGCAGCCGCTCCGCGATGCGGGCACGCAGCGGCGGCACCCCCTCCTCCTCCAGCTCAAGGATGGTGCGCAGGTACATTTCGGTCGTATCGACCAGGTCATGCTTCACGTCACGGCCTCCCGGTGGTCGATGCTACCCCGGACCCCCGACACCCGGCCGCCGCCGAATCGTGGCGTCGCTGCCCGGATGGTGTTGACTGGACCGCATGTCCGGAACCGCTGACCTGCTGATCGAGCCTGCCCAGCTCGCCGCCGAGCTCGATCACGTCGACCCGCCCACCCTGCTCGACGTCCGCTGGCGGCTCGCTGGGCCGCCCGGCCGGGACGACTATGTCGCCGGCCACCTGCCGGGCGCCGTCTTCGTCGACCTGGACACCGAGCTGTGCGGCCGGCCGGGCGTCGCCGGCCGGCACCCGCTGCCCGACCCCGCCGCGCTGCAGGCCGCACTGCGCGCCGCCGGGATGCGCGCCGGTCATCCCGTGGTGGTGTACGACGGCGGTGACGGCATGTCCGCCGCCCGGGCCTGGTGGACGCTGCGCTGGGCCGGCCACCGGGCGGTCCGGGTGCTGCACGGCGGCTTCCCCGCCTGGGCCGCCGCCGCGCTGCCGGTCTCCACCACGGTGCCCGCCCCGGCGCCCGGGGACGTCACCGTCACACCGGGTGAGCTGCCGGTGCTCGACGCGGGGGAGGCCGCCCGGCTGGCCGCCGCCGACGCCGGGGTGCTGCTCGACGTGCGGGCCGCCCCGCGTTTCCGGGGCGAGACCGAGCCGATCGACCCGGTCGCCGGGCACGTGCCGGGCGCGGTCAACCTGCCCGCGCCGGAATACGTCACCGACGGCCGGTTCCCCGACGCCGAGGCGCTGCGCCGGCGGTTCGCCGACGCCGGGGTCGCCGAGGAGGAGCCGGTCGGGGCGTACTGCGGCTCGGGGGTGACCGCCGCGCAGGCGGTCCTGGCGCTGCACCTCGCGGGCCGCCCGGACGCCGCCCTGTACGTCGGCTCGTGGAGCAACTGGGTGGCCGACCCAGACCGTCCGGTCGTCACCGGCGGTACACCCGGCCACTGAGCAGCGCATGACCCGAGCGTTATTCGGCGCCCGTGCGACCATGGCGCCATGGCCGACGACACGGTGGTGGTGTGGGACGAGGCCCTGCTCGCCTACGACATGGGTGACCATCCGCTCGACCCGGTCCGGGTCGAGTTGACCATGGCGCTCGCCCGTGCGCTGGGCGTGCTGGACCGGCCCGGGGTACGGCTGGTCAAGCCGGAGCCGGCAGACGACGGGCTGCTGACCCGGGTGCACGACCCGCGCTACCTGGACGCGGTGCGGGCCGCGCCCCGAGACCCGCTCTTCGCCGGCTTCGGGCTGGGCACCTCGGACAATCCCGTCTTCGACGGCATGCACGAGGCCAGCGCGCTGGTCGCCGGGGCGAGCGTGGCCGCCGCCGAGGCGGTGTGGCGGGGGGAGGCTCGCCGCGCGGTCAACGTGGCCGGCGGGCTGCACCACGCCATGCCGGCCCGGGCCGCCGGGTTCTGCGTCTACAACGACCCCGCGGTGGCCATCGCCCGCCTGCTCGACCTGGGCGCGGAGCGGATCGCGTACGTGGACGTGGACGTGCATCACGGCGACGGTGTGCAGGAAATCTTCTACCACGATCCCCGGGTGCTCACGGTCAGCCTGCACGAGACCCCGCTCGCGCTCTTCCCCGGCACCGGGTTCCCCGACGAGACCGGCGGGTCGGGCGCGGAGGGCAGCGCGGTCAACGTGCCGCTGCCGCCCGGCGTGAGCGACGCCGGCTGGCAGCGCGCGTTCCATGCCGTCGTGCCGTCCGTGCTGCGGGCGTTCCGGCCCCAACTGCTGGTCACCCAGTGCGGGGCGGACGGGCATCGGCTCGACCCCCTCGCGGACCTGCACCTGTCCGTGGACGGGCAGCGGGCCACCTACCTGGCGCTGCGGGCGCTCGCCGACGAGCTCTGCGACGGCCGCTGGGTGGCCCTCGGCGGCGGCGGATACGCGCTGGTCGAGGTGGTGCCCCGGACCTGGACACACCTGCTCGCCGTGGCCACCGGTGAGCCGATCGACCCGGCGACGCTCACCCCGCCCGCCTGGCGGGAGTTGGCCGCCAAGCGGCGGCCCGGCCACGAGGTGCCACTGCGGATGACCGACGACGTCGACCCGTCGTACGAGCCGTGGCAGCCCAACGGCGAGCCGGACCCGGTGGGCCGGGCGATCGCGGCCACCCGCCGGGCGGTGTTCCCGCTGCTCGGGCTCGACCCGCACGACCCGCGGGACTGACCGGACGGTAGGGGGAGGACCGACCGGTGACCACCGTCGAGCAACCGGTGGACGTGCTGCTCAGCGACGGCACGACCGTCCAGCTGCGACAGATCCGTCCCGCCGACGCCCCGGCGATCGTGGACATGCACTCGCGCTTCTCCGAGCGCACCCGCTACCTGCGTTACTTCTCGCCGTACCCGCGTATCCCGGAGCGGGACCTGCGGCGGTTCGTCAACGTCGACCACCGGGACCGGGAGGCGTTCGTGGTGCTGGCCGGCGACCGGATCGTCGCCGTCGGCCGGTACGAGCGGCTCGGCCCCGGCGCCCCGGAGGCCGAGGTGGCCTTCGTGGTGGAGGACGCGTACCAGGGTCGGGGGATCGGCTCCGTGCTGCTGGAGCACCTGGCCGACGCGGCCCGCCGGTTCGGCATCGTGCACTTCGTCGCCGAGGTGCTCCCGGCCAACGGGGCGATGCTGCGGGTCTTCGCCGACTTCGGCTACCAGGTCCAGCGCCAGTACGCCGACGGCGTGGTGCACCTGAACTTCCCGATCGCCCCCACCGAGGCGACCCTGGCGGTGCAGCGCGGCCGGGAGCACCGCACCGAGGCCCGCTCGATCGCCCGGCTCCTCGCCCCGCGCGGCATCGCCGTGTACGGGGCCAGCACCACCGGGCAGGGCGTCGGCGCGGCCCTGCTCGGGCACCTGCGCGACGGCGGGTTCACCGGCGCGATCGTTCCGGTGCACCCGAGCGCGGCGACCGTGGCCGGGCTGCCCGCGTACCCGTCGGCGGCCGACGCCGGGCTCGACATCGACCTGGCGGTGGTGGCGGTCGCGCCCGAGGCGGTGCCCGAGGTGGTCGCCGACGCCGCGCGGGCCGGCGCGCACGGCCTGGCGGTGATCTCCGCCGGCTTCGCCGAGTCGGGGCCGGCGGGGGCGGCCGTCCAGCGCGCCCTGGTCCGCGCCGCCCACCTCGCGGGCATGCGGGTGGTCGGCCCGAACTGCCTGGGCATCGCCAACACCGACCCGGCGGTACGCCTCAACGCCACCCTCGCCCCGGTGCTGCCCGCCCCCGGCCGGGTCGGTGTGTTCAGCCAGTCCGGCGCGTTCGGGGTGGCCCTGCTCGCCGAGGCGTCCCGCCGTGGGCTCGGCCTGTCCAGCTTCGTCTCCGCCGGCAACCGGGCCGACGTTTCCGGGAACGACCTGCTGCAGTATTGGCAGGACGACCCGGGCACCGATGTCATCACGCTCTACCTGGAGACCTTCGGCAACCCGCGCAAGTTCGCCCGGCTGGCCCGGCGGATCGGCCGGCGTAAGCCGATCGTCGCGCTCGCCTCGTTGGCCCGCCCGCCCGGGCTCGGCGACGGGCCGGCACTGGACGCCGCCGCGGTCAGCGCGCTCTTCGCCCAGTCCGGGGTGATCCGGGTGGACACCGTGACCGAACTGCTCGACGTGGGCGTGCTCCTGGCCCATCAGCCGCTGCCGGCCGGCCGCCGGGTCGCCGTGGTCGGCAACTCCTCGGCGTTGACCGGGCTGGCGGCCACCGCCTGCGCCGCCCAGGGCTTCGACGTCGCCGACGGCTACCCGCACGACGTCGGCCCCCGGGCCGGCGCCGTCGAGTACGCCGCCGCGCTCGCCGCCTCCGCCGCCGACGAGCGGGTGGACGCCGTGGTGGCCGTCTTCGCGCCGCCGCTGCCCGGCCAGCTCACCGATTCGGAGGCCGACTTCACCGCCGCCCTGCCCGACGCGGCGGCCGTCGGCAAGCCGGTGGTGGCGACCTTCCTTGCCGGGCGGGTGCCCGCCGGGGTGCCGGCGTATCCAAGCGTGGAGGAGGCAGTGCGGGCGCTCGCCCGGGTCACCACGTACGCCGACTGGCTGCGCCGCCCACCCGGCGTGCTGCCCGAGCTGGGCCGGGTAAACCGGGCGGCCGGCCAGGCCGCGTTGCGGGCCGACGGCCCGGATCCGGCGGGGCTGCTGCGGGCGTACGGGATCGACGTGGTGGAGTCGGCGCCGGTGCGCTCGGCCGACGAGGCGGTGGCGGCGGCCGAACGGCTCGGCTGGCCGGTCGCCCTCAAGGCCGCCGCCCCCGGGCTGCGGCACCGGCTCGACCTCGGCGCCGTCCGGCTCAACCTGGCCGATCCGGCCGCGCTGCGCCGGGCGTACGCCGAAATGACCCCGGTCTTCGGCGCGGACGTGCTGGTCCAGCCGATGGTGCCGCCCGGTGTGGCCTGCGTGGTGGAGCTGGTGGAGGATCCGGCGTTCGGGCCGGTGGTCGGGTTCGGCCTGGGCGGGGTGGCGACCGAGCTGCTCGGCGACCGGGCCTGGCGGGCGGTGCCGCTGACCGACCGGGACGCCGCCGAACTGGTCGACGAGCCACGGGCCGCGCCGCTGCTGCGCGGCCATCGGGGTGCCGCGCCGGTGGATCGGGCCGCCCTGATCGACCTGCTGCTGCGGGTCGGGCGGCTCGCCGACGAGCAGCCCCGGGTCCGCACGCTCACCCTCAACCCGGTGCTGGCCCGCCCGGACGGCATCTCGGTCCTGCACGCCACCGTCCGCACCGGCGCCGAAACGTCCCGCCCCGACACCGGCCCCCGCAGGCTGTAAGAAGGGGCCCCTCGTAGCAGGGGCCCCTTCTTAGACACCTCGGCTCAGCAGGCGTACGCCTCCAGGCGGTTCGCCCGCTCCGGGGCACGCAGCTTCAGCAGGGTCACCTTCTCGATCTGCCGGATCCGCTCCCGGGACAGTCCGAACTCGCGGCCCACCTCGTCGAGGGTGCGCTGCCGGCCGTCGTCCAGGCCGAACCGCAGCCGGATCACCGCCTGCTCCCGCTGGGAGAGGGTGGCCAGCACGATCCGTACCTCGTTGCGCAGCTCGCCGTTGGCGGCGGCGTCGCCCGGGTCCTCCCGCGGGTCCACCGCGGCGACGAAGTCACCGAGCGCGCTCTCGCCGTCGTCGCCGACCGCCTGGTCCAGGCTCACCGGCTCCCGGTCGTACGAGATCAGCTCGATGACCTGGAACTCGGGGATCTCCAGCGTCTTCGCCACCTCGGCGACGGTGGGTTCCCGGCCCAGCGCGACGGACAGCTCGCGGCGTACCCGGACCATCCGGTTGACCTGCTCCACCATGTGCACGGGGATGCGGATGGTGCGGGCCTGGTCGGCCATGGCGCGGGTGATGGCCTGGCGGATCCACCAGGTGGCGTAGGTGGAGAACTTGTAGCCCTTGGTGTAGTCGAACTTCTCGACCGCGCGGATCAGGCCGAGGTTGCCCTCCTGGATCAGGTCGAGGAAGGCCATGCCGCGACCGGTGTAGCGCTTCGCGATGCTCACCACCAGCCGCAGGTTCGCCTCCAGCAGATGGTCCTTCGCGGCGCGGCCCTCGGCCACGATCAGCTCCAGGTCGGCGCGCAGCTCGGCGGAGACCGGGGTGCAGGTGGAGAGCTTCTCCTCGGCGAAGAGGCCGGCCTCGATCCGCTTGCTCAGCTCGACCTCCTGCGCCGCGGTGAGCAACTTGGTGCGGCCGATGCCGTTCAGATATGCCCGGACCAGATCGGTGGAGACGCCACGCTCGTCGGTGGCGTCCAGGTCGGTCAGGGTGGCGTCCTGGTCGGTCGGGATTGCGGTGCCGAGCTCGGCGTCGATGGTGGCAGCCGGGCGGTTCTGGTGCTCGATCATCTGAACGGCCATGTCAATCTCTCCCCGTGTCCTTCGTGCCGCGTACCGGTGCTGGTGCAATGCCGCAGCGGCGCCGGTGAGAACAGCTTGGCGGTCGGGGCGTGAAACGGGAGTGAGGCGATCGGGGAACCGACAGGAATCCGTGCGGAACAGCCGGTGTTGCCGGTCGGAGCCGGTTACCGTGCCAGCGGCGGCCAGCCGGGTTTGCCCAGCTCAGCAGATCGGGGGGACAAGGTGGTCTTCAAGCGGCTCAGGCAGGCGTTGGGGGTGGGCGGTCCGTCGGTGGAGACGGTGCTCGCCAACCCCGAGTGTCGCCCCGGTGACCACCTGGAGGGCCATGTCCAGATGGTCGGCGGGGACCACCCGGTGGAGCTGACCTCCGTTGCGCTCGGCCTGGTCACCCGGGTCGCGGTGGAGAGCGGCGACTCGGCGTACGGCACCATGCAGGAGTTCGGCCGCAGGCAGGTGACGGACGCGTTCCGGCTGGACCCGGGGCAGCGGTACGACGTGCCGTTCCGGTTCGAGGTGCCCTGGGAGACGCCGCTGACCGACCTGTTCGGCCAGCGCCTCAGCGGCATGACGGTGGAGCTGCGGACCGAGCTGGAGGTGACCCGGGCGGTCGACCAGGGTGACCTCGCCCCGGTGGCGGTCCACCCGCTGCCCGTCCAGGAGCGGCTGCTGGAGGCGCTGCTGCGGCTGGGTTTCCGGCTCGCCGGGGCCGACGTCGAACGCGGGCACCTCTACGGCGTGCACCAGACGCTGCCGTTCTATCAGGAGATCGAGTTCTTTCCGGCCTCGCGGTACGCCGGCACGATCAACCAGTTGGCGGTCATCTTCATGACCGACCCGCAGCAGACGCGGGTGCTGCTGGAGCTCGACAAGCGAACCCCCGGCCGGTTCACCGGCGGCGACGGGTTCGGCCGCTTCACCGTCGACCACGCCACGGCGACCCACACCGACTGGCCCGCCCAACTGGACACCTGGCTCCGCCACCAGGCCGGTTGATCATGAGGTTAGCGGCGGCCAGGGAGATCAAGTCGACCGCTAACCTCATGATCAACATGAGGGGTGGGTTAGAGGTCTAGGAGGAGGGTGTGGGGGCCTGTGTTGATGCTCTCTACGAGCATGTGGGCGCGGAAGCGGCCGGTCTCGACTGTTGCGCCTCGGTCTCGCAGGGCTTGCACCACGGCGGTTACCAGGGGTTCGGCCTGTTCGGCGGGGGCGGCGGCGGTCCAGCTCGGCCGCCTGCCCTTGCGGGCGTCGCCATAGAGGGTGAACTGGCTGACCAGCAGGATCGGCGCACTGGTGTCGGCGGCGCTCTTCTCGCCGTCGAGAATGCGCAGTTCGTGGATCTTGCGGGCCATGGTTGCCGCCACCTGCGGCGTGTCGGCGTGGGTCACCCCGAGCAGCACCAGCAGGCCGGTCCCGATCTCGCCGACCACCTCGTCGCCGACGGTCACGCTGGCCCGGCTGACCGTCTGCACCACCGCCCGCATCAGTCCGCCACCGGCGCGATGATGCCCCGCTCGACCAGGTGCGCCACGATCGGCCCGGCCGCCTCGGCCAGCTCGTCCTGGGCTACATCGTGTGCGGCGGCGAGCAGGGCGAGCTGGTCGCGGAGCGGCAGCCGGCCGTCCGCGCCGCCGACCAGGGCGAGCACCAGCGGGTCAACCTCCTCCGTCCAGCGCAGCCCGTGCGGCACGGCGAGGACCTGCCGGTCCACCGCCCAGCCCTCGTCGCCCATGGTCGCCTCCTGGCGCAGCTGAAGCCCCTCGGCGACCCGATAGCGCGCGGCCAGCAGTCCGTCGGTGTCGCGGGCCCGTAGCCAGTCCTGCCGGTCGAACCACTCGGCGATCCGGTCACCCATCGGCGGTTCCACCCGCTGCCGCAGGTCCTCGACCCGGACGACGGGCTGCTCGTGGCCCGCACGGCGCAGCGAGACGATGCCGAAGCCGATCGCCTCCACCCGGTGCGCGTCGAACCAGTCCAGCCAGGCCGCCATCCGCTGCGGGTCGGCCGCCTCCCCGACATCGGTCAGCCACAGGTTGACGTACGCCATCGGGTCGGCCACCTCGCGCTGGATCACCCAGGCGTCCAGCCCGGTGCCGGCGAACCAGCCGGCCACCCGCTCGTCCCACTCCTCGCCGGCGACGTGCACCCAGTTGGCCAGGTACTGCATCGTGCCGCCCTCGGTGAGCAGGTGCGGAGCGGCGGCGGCCAGCTCGGCGCCGATCGCGTCGCCGACCCGGCCCGAGTCCCGGTAGACGTGCGTGGTGGTGCCGGGGCCGACCACGAACGGTGGGTTGCTGACCACCAGGTCGAACCGGCGTCCGGCGACCGGGGCGACCATGTCCCCGCGCAGCAGCTCCCAGTCCTGGCCGTTGAGCGCGGCGGTGGTGGCGGCGAAGCGCAGCGCCCGCTCGGAGACGTCGGTCGCGGTCACCCGCCGGGCATGGGTGGACAGGTGCAGGGCCTGGACACCGGACCCGGTGCCCAGGTCCAGCGCGGTCTCCACCGGGCGGCGGACGGCGGCGCCGATCAGCGTCTGGGTGGCCCCGCCGATGCCGAGCACGTGCTCGGCGTGCAGCGGCTTTCCGGGCCGGGCGCTGGCCGGCACGTCGGCGAGCACCCACCAGTCGTCGCCGTACGGTTCGAGGTCGACGCCGGCGCGCAGGCCGTCGGCGTGGCGTTCGACGATTCCACCGTCGACGGCCTCCTCGACCGCCAGCGGGGCGAGCGCGGCGGCCACCGCCGCCTCCGACTCGGTCTGGTCGCAGATGAAGACCCGGATCAGCGTGGCGAGCGGGTCGCGGTCCTCGGTGGCGCGCAGCGCGGCGCGGAAGTCGTTACGGGCCACCCCGCCGGTGGCCAGCGACCCGAGCCGATCGGCGATGCCGTTGGCGGTGAAGCGCGCCCGGGTCAGCGCGGTCCGCAGGGCGTCGACGCCGGCGGGGGAGAGCAGCATGTCTTGACGATCCACGTCGCCATCCTGCCTTCCCGGGGCCGGCGATCAGCCGGCACCCGTGACTTCCATATCGCAACCTCCATCCATTTGCCGTGATCTCTTTTCATAGACTTCGATCTCTGGCTACCATCTCCTGCAACATCCGCTGATGGGTGCCTCGGTGGCCACGAGCCCGGGCGTACCCAGTAGGGAGCCAGACGATGTCCGACGTGTCCGTGCCCCGGCGTGCGTTGCGCGCGCTCGCCATCGCGGCAACCGCCGCGGCCCTTACCGCCGCCGCCTCGACCCCCGCTCTCGCCGCCCCCACCGGCGACATCCGCTACGCCTCCTCGCCCGACGCCATCAGCGGCAGCTACCTGGTGGTGCTCAAGAGCGACGTCGTGGGCTCCGCCAACAGCCTCGGCGCCCGCACCGCGGTCCCGGGCCGCGCCGCCGGCCTCGCCAAGCACTACGGCGGCACGGTCGGCACGGTCTGGAGCTCCGCGCTGA
The DNA here is from genome assembly GCF_040649295.1 of Micromonospora sp. NPDC048999. Classification (NCBI taxonomy): domain Bacteria; kingdom Bacillati; phylum Actinomycetota; class Actinomycetes; order Micromonosporales; family Micromonosporaceae; genus Micromonospora; species Micromonospora sp. NPDC048999. The sequence goes on from NZ_JBEZFI010000006.1 coordinate 138,937, forward strand.
CCGGCTACAGCGCGAAGATGAGCACCAACCAGGCCCGCCGGCTCGCCGCCGACCCGGCCGTCGCATACGTCGAGCAGGACCGGGTGGTGACCACCCAGGCCACCCAGACCGGCGCGACGTGGGGGCTGGACCGGATCGACCAGCGCAACCTGCCCCTGAACGGCAACTTCACCTACCCGAACACGGCCACCAACGTGCGGGCGTACATCATCGACACCGGCATCCGGATCACGCACAGCGACTTCGGTGGCCGGGCGAGCTGGGGCACCAACACCGTGGACACCAACAACACCGACTGCAACGGCCACGGCACGCACGTCGCCGGCACGGTCGGCGGCACGAAGTACGGCGTGGCCAAGGGCGTACGCCTGATCGCGGTCAAGGTGCTCAACTGCTCCGGCAGCGGCAGCACCACCGGCGTCGTGAACGGCGTCAACTGGGTCACCTCGAACGCGGTCAAGCCGGCCGTGGCCAACATGAGCCTCGGCGGCGGCGTCAGCACCACCCTCGACAACGCGGTGGCCAACTCGATCGCCTCCGGCGTGACGTACGGCATCGCGGGCGGCAACGACAACGCCGCCGCCTGCAACTCGTCCCCGGCCCGGGTCTCCACCGCGATCACCGTCGGCGCCACCACCAGCACCGACGCCCGTGCCTCGTACTCCAACTACGGATCCTGCCTGGACATCTTCGCGCCGGGCTCGTCGATCACGTCGGACTGGAACACCAACGACAGCGCCACCAACACGATCAGCGGCACCTCGATGGCCACGCCGCACGTGGTCGGCGCGGCGGCGCTGGTGCTCGGTGCCAACCCGTCGTACACCCCGGCGCAGGTGAAGAGCTACCTCACCAGCAACGCCACCAGCGGCGTGGTGACCAGCCCCGGCAGTGGCTCGCCGAACCGGCTGCTCTTCGTCGTCAACTGACGACCCACCCCGCACGCGGCCCGGTGGGACCCCCTCCACCGGGCCGCGGCGCCCTGTCCCGGGGAGTCGGCGCGGCGGGCGACGCCCCGACCGGCAGGATGAGGGCATGACGCTCTCCCTGCCCATCGCCGCCGAGGCCAACGAGCTGCTGGCGCGCAGCCCGTTGGCGCTGCTGCTCGGCATGGTGCTCGACCAGCAGGTGCCGATGGAGAAAGCCTTCTCCTCGCCGTACGTCCTCACTCAGCGACTCGGCCACGAGCCGGACGCCCGGGAGCTGGCCGGGTACGACCCGGAGGCCCTGGTCGCGCTCTTCGCCCAGCCGCCGGCCCTGCACCGGTTCCCCAAGGCCATGGCGGCCCGGGTCCAGGAGGTGTGCCGGGTCCTGGTCGAGCGCTACGACGGCGACCCGGCCGGGCTCTGGTCCGACGTCACGGACGGCCGCGAGTTGCTGCGCCGGGTCGGTGAGCTGCCCGGTTTCGGCAAGCAGAAGGCGCAGATCTTCGTCGCCCTGCTCGGCAAGCGGTTCGGCATCACCCCGGACGGCTGGCGGGAGGCCGCGGGCGGCTACGGCGACGCCGACTCTTACCGCTCGGTGGCCGACGTGACCGATCCCGACTCGCTGCGCCGGGTGCGGGAGTACAAGCAGCGGATGAAGGCGGAGGCGAAGGCCGCCAAGGGCTGACCGCCGTCGAGGAGGACCCTGCGCCCTTGGTTGCGGCGAATTTCGCCGATCAACGGTCGGGGGTGTCAGGATGAGGCGTAACCCCCTCGAGGAGGCCCATGGTGAAGCGTCAGGCGTACCAGCCGATCCTGATCACCGACGCCTCGCGCAGCCAGGACGACCAGCTCAACAGCCGGCAGAAGCGCTACGTGCTGATGATGGGCATCCGGGTTGCGTGCCTGGTGGTCGGTGCGATCCTGGTCGGCACGAAGGCGCCCCTGCTCTGGCTCTGGCTGCCGTTGTGCGGCCTCGGGATGGTGCTCATCCCGTGGCTGGCGGTGCTGCTGGCCAACGACCGCCCGCCGAAGGAGCAGCACCGCCTCGCCAACAAGCTGCACCCCCGCCACCGTGACGAGCCCCCACCCGCGGCCCTCCCCGCCGAGGAGCGACCCCACAAGGTCATCGACGCCGAACCCTGACCGCAAGATCGACGGAAGGGCGGATCGGGCGGGTCAGGTGGGGCGGGCACCGACCGAGGAGACGGCCAGGGCGCCGAGGTCGCCGGCGCGGGACAGGGCCGTGCGGGGGTCGGCGCCGGCCAGCCAGGCGGTGAGCAGGCCGGCGGCGAAGGCGTCCCCGGCGCCGGTGACGTCGACCACGGGGACCCCGTGGGCGGCTGCCGTCTCGACCACCCCGCCACGGTCCACCCAGACCGCCCCGGCCGCGCCTCGCTTGACCACCACCCGCCGGGCCACCGCCGTCAGCGCCCGCCCCTGCGCCGCCGGGTCCAGCCCGCCGGCCAGCACCGTTGCCTCGTCCGTGTTGACCAGCAGCAGGTCGACGTCGCGTACCCAGGTCAGGAAGGCCGGCGCACCAGCCCGCCGCAGCGGCGCCGCAGACGCCGCGTCGACGCTGGTGGTCAGCCCGCGCTCGCGGGCGGCGGCCAGCGCGCGCAGTCCCGCGCCGCGCGACCCGGCGTCCAACAGGGTGTACGCGGACAGGTGCAGATGCCCGGCGTCGGGTGCCGCCGCCAGGGCCCGGTCGACCTGCTCGGCGGTCAACCGCAGGTTCGCCCCGCGCTGACTGATCATGGTGCGCTCCCCGTCGTGGGCGAGCACGATGACCGTCCCGGTCGGGTAGCCCTCATGGCGTTCCACCGCGCAGGTCACCCCGCCCCGGGTCAGCTCGGCGACCCGCTCGCGGCCCGCCTCGTCGTCGCCGACGGCAGCGGCGAGCGTGACGTCGGCCCCCTGAGCGGCGAGCCAGGCCGCCGTGTTGGCCGCCTGCCCACCACCGCTGAACCGGATTCCGGCCGCGGTGTCCGAGCCGGTCGCCAGGGGGCCGGTGAGCACCGCGACCACGTCGGTGATCACGTCGCCGACGACGACGATGCCGGGTGTCCGACTCATGCCGCCACCTCGCTTCGCTCGGCGTCGCCATGAGGCACCACGGCACCGCGCCGATGATTCGCTCGCTGACGCTCGCTCATGCCGCCACCTCGCTTCGCTCGGCGTCGCCATGAGGCACCACGGCACCGCGCCGATGATTCGCTCGCTGACGCTCGCTCATGCCGCTGCTCGGGCCGCGGCGGCGACCGCGATCCGGGCCGCCAGGTCGGCGTTGCGCAGGATGATGCGGACGTTGACCGCCAGGCTGGCGCCCTCGGTGGCCGAGTGGAAGTGGGCCAGCAGGAACGGGGTGACCGCCTTCCCGGTCACCCCCTCGCGGGCCAGCAGGGCCAGCCCGTCGGCGAGGGTGCGGTCGTGCAGCGCCGGGTCGAGCTGCTCGTCGGCCGGCAGCGGGTTCGCCACCACCAGCCCGCCGTGGTGCACCCCCTGCCGCTCCCGCGCGAGGAGCACGTCGGCAACCTGCTCCGGCGATTCCAGCGACCAGTCCAGGTCGAAGCCGGCGTCGGTCAGGTAGAAGCCGGGGAAGCGGTGGGTGCGGTAGCCGACCACGCTCACCCCCAGGGTCTCCAGCCGCTCCAGGGTGGCACCCACGTCGAGGATCGACTTCACTCCGGCGCAGACCACCGCGATCGGCGTCCGGGCCAGGGTGATCAGGTCGGCCGACTCGTCGAAGGTCTGCGCCGCCTCCCGGTGCACCCCGCCGAGGCCGCCGGTGGCGAAAACGCCGATCCCGGCCGCCACGGCCACCGCGCTGGTCGCGGCCACCGTGGTGGCGCCGTCCGCGCCGGCCGCCGCCGCCAGAGCCAGATCGCGTACGGAGAGCTTGCGCACACCGTCGACCGTGGCGAGCCGGGTCAGCTGCGCGTCGTCCAGGCCCACGATCAGCTCGCCGGCGACCATTCCGATGGTGGCCGGAACCGCCCCCGCCTCCCGGACCGCCTGCTCGATCTGGCGGGCGACCAGCAGATTGTCCGGTCGGGGGAGGCCGTGCGAGACAATGGTGCTCTCCAGGGCGACGACCGGATGCCCGTGGCGCAGGGCATCGGCCACCTCACCGCCGAGGCTGATGTGAAAGTTGGTCACTTCCGTTACGTTACGGGCCGCCTCCGGCCGGCCTGCGGTGGACCGGCTTAGGCGGACCTGTAAAACTTGAAAGTCGGAGGTGTAAACGTGAGCACACAGGTTCTCGAACGTCCCGAGGTGAAGGACGCCGATACCGGTCCCGAGATGTTCCACTACGTCCGCAAGGACAAGATCGCCGAGAGTGCGGTCATGGGCACGTACGTTGTCGCGCTGTGCGGGGAGACTTTCCCGGTGACCAAGGCCGCCAAGCCGGGTTCGCCGGTCTGCCCCAAGTGCAAGGAGATCTACGACTCCTGGCGCGAGTGACCGCGGGCGGCTCCGCCGCCCGCCCACGTACCCTTCGCCGGTGACCACCTCCACCGCCCTGCTCGTCGCCGACCTCACCGGTGTCGCGGTCTTCGCCGCCTCCGGTGCCTCCGCGGCGGTGGCCAAACGGCTCGACCTCTTCGGGGTGGTCTTCGTCGGCGTCGTCGCCGCGCTCGGCGGTGGGATCTTCCGCGACCTGGCCATCGGCGAGGTCCCGCCGCTGGCCTTCGCCGACTGGCGGTACGCGGTCACCGCGGCGGCGACCGCTGTCGCCGTCTTCTGGCTGCACCCGCAGCTCGCCCGCCTGCGCACCACCGTGCTGGTGCTCGACGCGGCCGGTCTCGGCCTGTTCACCGTCACCGGCACGCTCAAGGCCCTCGACGCCCACGTCCCGCCGGTCGGCGCCTGCATGATCGGCATGCTCACCGCGATCGGCGGCGGCCTGGGCCGGGACCTGCTCACCGGGGAGATCCCGGTGGTGTTGCGCCGGGAGATCTACGCGCTCGCCGCGCTCGCCGGATCGATCCTGGTGGCGCTGCTGTCGGCGTACGGACATGCGCACACGGCCGGGCTGACCGTCGCGGTCCTCTTCGTCTTCGCGGTGCGGCTGGTCGCGCTGCGGCGGCGCTGGTCCGCCCCGGTAGCCACCCTGCGTCCGCCCCGCACCGGCACCCGCGGTCCGCGGGGCTGAGCGGCTCGCTGCCCCGCCCCGGGCTGTGCCGGGCACCCTCGGGCGAGCGGGGCCCGCGGAGCCGGCGGATGTGACCAGCGTGGCGTCGAGTGGGGAGAAGAGGCCCCGCTGGTTATGCTGAGTCGGCCTTCGCTGCACCGGATGCGCGAGGGCCTTTTCATGGGCGGCGGTACCCGTGGCCCTCGGCCCGGGCCCGCCGTTCGAAAGCGGAGAGGAGCTACGGGTGGCACCGCGGTTGCCGGCGTTCGACACGTTCCCGCCCCTGCGGGCCTGGCAACGCAAGGCGATGGTGGACTACCTGCGTCGCCGTACCGAGGACTTCACGGCGGTCGCCACGCCCGGCGCCGGCAAGACCACCTTCGCCCTGCGGATCGCCGCCGAGCTGCTGAACGACGGCACCGTCGAGGCCGTCACCGTGGTCGCCCCGACCGAGCACCTCAAGACCCAGTGGGCGCAGTCCGCCGCCCGGGTCGGCATCCAGCTCGACGCCGCCTTCCGCAACGCCGACCTGCACTCCTCCGCCGACTTCCACGGCGCCGTCATCACGTACGCCCAGGTCGGCATGGCGCCGCAGGTGCACCGGCGGCGCACCATGACCCGGCGCACGCTGGTCATCCTCGACGAGATCCACCACGCCGGCGACTCGCGTACCTGGGGCGACGGCGTCAAGGCGGCGTTCGAGCCCGCGGTACGCCGGCTGATGCTCACCGGCACACCGTTCCGCTCCGACGACAACCCGATCCCGTTCGTCAGCTACGAGCGGGGCGGCGACGGGCTGCTGCGTTCCCGCGCCGACTCGGTCTACGGCTACTCCGACGCGCTGCGCGACAGCGTGGTCCGGCCGGTGCTCTTCCTGGCGTACTCCGGGGAGACCCGGTGGCGCACCAACGCGGGGGAGGAGCTGGCGGCGCGGCTGGGCGAACCGATGACCCAGGATCTTGTCGCGCAGGCGTGGCGGACCGCCCTGGACCCGGCCGGCGACTGGATGCCGCAGGTGCTGCGGGCCGCCGACGCCCGGCTGACCGTGCTGCGCAACGCGGGCATGCCCGACGCCGGCGGCCTGGTGATCGCCAGCGACCAGCAGGCCGCCCGCTCGTACGCGAAGCTGTTGGAGCAGGTGACCGGCGAGAAGGCGACGGTGGTGCTCTCCGACGACCAGGGCGCGTCCGGGCGGATCGCGACATTCGCGGCGTCCGAGCAGCGCTGGCTGGTCGCGGTGCGAATGGTCTCCGAGGGGGTGGACATCCCCCGACTCGCGGTCGGCGTCTACGCGACCAGCGCCAGCACCCCGCTGTACTTCGCGCAGGCGATCGGCCGGTTCGTCCGGGCCCGGCAGCCCGGGGAGACCGCCTCGGTCTTCCTGCCCAGCGTGCCGCACCTGCTCGGGTTGGCCAGCGAGATGGAGGCCGAGCGGGACCATGTGCTCGGCAAGCCGAAGGAGTCCGACGGCTTCGACGACGACCTACTGGAGCGCGCCCAGCGCGATGACCAGGCCAGCGGCGAGTTGGAGAAGCGGTTCGCGGCGCTGTCCGCGACCGCCGAGCTGGACCAGGTGATCTTCGACGGGGCGTCGTTCGGCACCGCTGCCCAGGCCGGCACCCCCGAGGAGGAGGAATACCTCGGCCTCCCCGGACTGCTCACCGCCGACCAGGTCGCGATGCTGCTGAGCAAACGGCAGGCCGAGCAGTTGGCCGCGCAGCGGCGCAAGGCCGCCCAGCGGGCCGCTGAGCCGGCCGCTGAGGCCCCGGCGTCAGCGCCACCAGTGATGAGTGCCGCCCAGCGGCGGGTGGCGCTACGGCGCCAGCTGAACGCTCTGGTGGCCGCCCGGCATCACCGCACCGGGCAGCCACACGGCAAGATCCACGCCGAGCTGCGCCGGATTTGTGGCGGCCCGCCGAGCGCCCAGGCCACCATCGAGCAGCTCGAGGAGCGCATCGCCACCGTCCAGACCCTCTGAGCGGTAAGGAAGGTCGGCGCGCGCCAGGGACGGACGCGAAAAGCCGGCCGGAGGCACCCCTCGGGGGCCTCCGGCCGGCTATGTCACGGTTGGGCGATTGCGGATTCAGTTCGCCATCAGGTCGGCGCCGCGCCAGGTGAACTCGGGGTCCGTGGCGTAGCGCACCGTGATCTTGACGAGATCCTCCGCGTACTTGTTCGCGTGGTGCCCACAGAACACCAACTCGCTTCCGCCCGACAGAGTGATCCGGAGCTTGCCGGCAGCATTGCAGCGGTCGCACCGTTCATCGGTGGCCGGGGGGCTCACCGTCTCGGGCGGCGGCGTGAGGGTCGGGGTCATCGCCTTCCTCCTCTGGTCGTCACCGATGAACAATCTCTTGGGTCGTTGCTCACCTATCGTGCAACACCCATCTCGGGCCCTGCCTTCCCTGTGTGCCCGCGAGGGACCGAGGTCACACCTGGCGTGGAGGACAGTGTGTCGTGCAACAAGGGTGCCACGTCAACGATCACAGACGGGCAACCGATCGATCACCGAAGAATGTTCCACAGCTGGTGATCAAACCGACACGATTGGTTGACGTGTGCGGTCAGTCAAGGTAGTCGCGGAGCACCTGCGAACGCGACGGGTGCCGCAACTTGGACATGGTCTTGGATTCGATCTGCCGGATGCGCTCCCGGGTCACGCCGTACACCTGGCCGATCTCGTCCAGGGTGCGGGGCTGACCGTCGGTGAGGCCGAAGCGGAGGCGTACGACACCCGCCTCGCGCTCGGAGAGCGTCTGGAGAACCTGCTGGAGCTGGTCCTGGAGCAGCGAGAACGAAACCGCGTCGACCGCGACCACGGCCTCCGAGTCCTCGATGAAGTCGCCGAGCTGGCTGTCTCCCTCGTCACCGATGGTCTGGTCGAGCGAGATGGGTTCCCGGGCGTACTGCTGGATCTCCAGCACCTTCTCGGGCGTGATGTCCATTTCCTTGGCCAGCTCCTCCGGGGTGGGCTCGCGGCCCAGGTCCTGGAGCAGCTCGCGCTGGATCCTGCCGAGCTTGTTGATCACCTCGACCATGTGCACCGGGATGCGGATGGTGCGGGCCTGGTCGGCCATGGCGCGGGTGATGGCCTGGCGGATCCACCAGGTGGCGTAGGTGGAGAACTTGTAGCCCTTGGTGTAGTCGAACTTCTCGACTGCCCGGATCAGGCCGAGGTTGCCCTCCTGGATCAGGTCGAGGAAGGCCATGCCACGGCCGGTGTAGCGCTTGGCCAGTGAGACGACCAGCCGCAGGTTGGCCTCCAGCAGGTGGTTCTTGGCCCGCTCACCGTCCCGGGAGATCCAGAGCAGGTCGCGCTGCATGTCCCGGGTGAGCTTCTCCTCGCCCTCATCGGCGGCGCGCAGCCGCTCAGCGGCGTAGAGGCCGGCCTCGATCCGCTTGGCGAGCTCGACCTCCTGCTCCGCGTTGAGCAGCGGCACCTTGCCGATCTGCTTGAGGTAGGCCCGGACAGAGTCGGCGGAGGCGGTCAGCTCGGCGTCGCGACGCGCCTGCTTGAGCGCCTCGGACTCCTCGTCGTCCCACTCGAAGTCATTGTCGCTGGCGGAGTTGGCCGCGTCGGTCTCGGCGGCCTGGGTCAGCTCGGCGGGCTCGTCGACGACGACGTCCTCGATCTCGGCGGCCAGCTCCTCCGGGTCGATGTCGCCCTCGGGGCCCTCGCCCTTGCCAGCAGCCTTCGCCCCGGCGGCCTTCGCGGCCACCGTCGCCTTGGTGGCCCGGGTCGTCTTGGTGGCCTTCGCCGGGGCGGCGGCCTTGGCGGCCACCTCGGCGGTGGTGCCGGCGGCCTTGCGCGCGGTCGCCTTCCGCGGGGCGGGAGCCGTGGCCTCCTCGGCGGCCGGCGCCTGCTTCGGCGCGGGCGGGGCGGCCTTCTTGGTGGTCTTGGCGGTGGTGGCCCGGGAGGCGGGTGTGGCGGACCGGGCGGCGGCCACCCGGCGGCGGGTGGTGGCGGAGCCGTCCACGATCACCGTCACCCCCGCCTCGGAGAGCGCACGCAGGATCTTCTTGGCCTGGGCCGGGGTCACCTCAGCGGACTCGACGGTGCGCGCGAGCTGGGCCGACGTGAGCTGGCCGCCGGCGCTCTGCGCGTGGGCGATCAGGGTGTCGGTGAGCGAGCGAACGTCGGCGCCGGTCTGGCGGGGATCTGTCACGAAGACCTTCCGGAGGCGAAGAGCGGGAACGGCCGGTTCGTCCGGCGCAGCACGCCGTGCCGGGCGATGTCGTTGAGGGCCCCCGTGTCCCGGACCGGCGGGTCGGTGGTGGTCCGGGGCGCGTGGGCAGGCTGAATTGTAACGCCGTCTGCGGCGATCATTCGGCGCCGCACGGTGGATCGACGCTGTGGACTGCCGATTGGGCGCAGATGTGGACTTTGTAAGGATGATACCCGCGGGCGATCCGACCAGCCCGATCGTGCGGGAAGGGAACAAACATGATCCGCTCGGCGCCCACGCCGCGGGAGCTGTTGGAGATCGCGGTCACGGTGGCCCGGGACGCGGCCGCTACCGCCTACCGGATGCGGGCCGAGGGAGTCTCCGTGGCCGCGACCAAAAGCACCGTCACCGACGTGGTCACCGCCGCCGACCGGGCCGTCGAGCGGCAGGTGCTGGACGCTCTGCGGGCGCTCCGACCCGACGACGCGGTGCTGGGTGAGGAGTACGGCGCGGGAGAGACCGGCCCGGTCGCCGACGGCGGGGTGCGCTGGATCGTTGACCCGATCGACGGCACCGTCAACTACCTCTACGGGCTGCCGTACTGCGCGGTCTCCCTCGCCGCGGAGGTGGCCGGCGAGGTGGTCGCCGGGGTGGTGCGCAACGTCACCACCGGCGAGGAGTGGACCGCCACCGCCGGCGGTGGCGCCTGGCACGACGGGCAACGGCTGCGCTGCTCCGCCGAGACCGATCTCGGGCAGGCATTGGTCGCCACCGGGTTCGGTTACGACGCCGGCCGCCGAGCCCACCAGGCCCGGGTGGTGGCGGAGCTGATCCCACACGTCCGGGACATCCGCCGGATGGGTGCCGCGGCACTGGACCTCTGCCTGGCCGCCGAGGGGCGGGTGGACGCCTACTACGAGAAGGGGCTGGCTGCCTGGGACCTGGCGGCCGGCGGGCTGGTCGCGCGCGAGGCCGGACTGCTGGTGACCGGGCTGGCCGGGCGGCCGGCCGGGCCGGACCTGGTGATCGCCGCGCCGCCGGGGCTCTTCGAGCCGCTGCACACCCGGCTCGCCGCACTGGACGCCTCCGGCGGCCCGTGACCGGTGGGGCCCGGACCGCCGGAGTCGCGTGACCAGATCTGGGACGGCGCTATTTGCCGCCGTCCGGTGCCGGGCAGGTGCCGGGCGGCGCTACGGGCGAGCCGAGGTCGCCGAGGGACTGGTTGACCTCGGTGGTGGTGGCCAGCTGCTGGAAACTGCCGCCCAGGACCACGTCGACCGTGTCGTCCTTGCGCTTGATGTCGAAGGCCAGCGTGGCGTCGTTGAGGAAGTAGGCCCGGAGCAGGTGCGCGGAGCCGACGCCCTTGGGGCCGTACCGCAGCTCCGCGACCCCATTGACAGCCTTGGCGTTGTCCACCTTCTTGACCTGGAACTTGCGGTTGCGGAAGTCGTCCGCGACGCTGCCGGCCAGGCCCGGCTGGTCGCTGCCGTTGAGCACGTTGATCTTGACATCCTTCTGCTCGTGCAGCACCACGTCCGCCAAGGGCCAGCCCTTGGGACAACCCTTTGCGGTGCCCGCCTTGCTCTGGGTGTCACGGAGGATCGCGACGACGACGAAGACCACGGCGAGGACCGCCAACAGACCGAAGACAACGAGTGCCCGCACTCGCGCAAAACTCATCTGGGCGCTCCCGCACAGTGGTTGGGTGGCGGCGGCCGCTGGCGGTCGGGCCGCCCCGTCGGCCGTCGAGTACGCCGCTGAGGTTAACGGTTGTCCGGCCGTCGCGTGGAAACAGCCCGACATGCCGGCGCGCCACCGAAGGAACAGGTACTACTACCCCTATCTTCGTGTCGCCTGAGTCACATCGGGAACAACTTGGGGCGCAGGGGCGTACATCTCTGCCACGAGGGCGGTATACATGCCTCGCCCAACGGGGGGGTAAGGTTCCGCGCTCGCTGGGGAGTTTCCCCCGGCGGGACCCGGCCCACCGGTCGTCGGGTCGGGTGACCGACACAAATGGTGGCCGGCCAGTGGAACCGAAGCACGGCCTCCGGCGTTACAACCGGAAGCGACCATATCGATACGGGAGAGTGAACCGATGGCCACCGACTACGACGCCCCGCGTCGCGACGAGGTCGACCTCGGCGAGGACAGCCTGGAAGAGCTCAAGGCCCGGCGGGTCGACTCACAGTCGGGCGCCGTGGACGTCGACGAGGCAGAGGTGGCCGAGAGCTTCGAGCTGCCCGGCGCCGACCTGGCCGACGAAGAGCTCACGGTCAAGGTGCTACCGATGCAGCAGGACGAGTTCCGGTGTGCCCGCTGCTTCCTGGTTCACCACCGCAGCCAGCTGGCGGTCGAGCGCAACGGCGAGCTGATCTGCCGCGAGTGCGTCTGACGTCCTCGCGAACCGGCGGCGGCCTCCCTGACGGGGCCGCCGCTCGCCTCGCCGTGCGCGCACGGCGAGCAGCTGCTTGACTCGTACAGGCGGCTGCCGCGCCGCGTGGAGCACGGGAGGGCGAACGGTGAGCGAGCGGAGCGAGCGAGCCAGTTGGCTCAGTAGCGTGACGTCTCGCGCTGCCGGGGAGCGAAGCGAGGCGGCGGCGTGAGCGAGCGGGCGGGTGGAGCGGCTGAACCTGGCGACGCCGAGCGGCCCGCTCCGGTCACCTCGGACGGTGACGCGGAGCAGCTCGGCGCGACCGTCGCGGCGCTGACCGCCGACGACATCGCTCCCACTCGACGGCGGCAGTTGCTTGCCCGGGTGGCCGGTCAGGCCCGGGCCCGTGGCCTCACCGACCTGTTCAAGCCCAGGGCCGCGCTTCGCTGGATGACCGAGACGATCGCCGAGGTCGCTCCGCATGTGCCGGTCCGCGACCTGGCCACGCTCCGCCGGCATTTCCCAGGCCTGAGCGACGACGAGCTGGCCGAGCGGCTGATCCGCAACGCCGCCCGGGCCACCGCCGGCGTCGGCGCGGCCGGCGGCGGGGTCGCCGCGATCGAGTGGACGGTCACGCCGACGCTGCTTTCCGCGCCCGTGCTGCTGGCCGCCGAGACGATCGCCGTGGTGGCGATCGAGCTCAAACTGCTCGGCGAGCTGTACGAGATCCACGGGGTGCCATTGCCCATCGCACGCACCGAGCGCGCTGTGGCGCTGGTGCAGTCCTGGGCCGGCCAGCGCGGGGTCAACCCGATGATGCCGGGGGTCGGGGTGGGTGCGACGCTCGGCGCCGCCGCCCGCCGTGAGCTGCGGGACCGCCTGCTGCGCCGCTTCGGCCGGAACCTGACCACCCTCGGGCCGTTCCTGACCGGGGCCGCCGTCGGCGGCTACCTCAACCGCCGGGCCACCCGGTCCCTCGCCGATCAGATCCGCAAGGACCTGCGCCGCCGGCCCCGGGCGCTGCCGCCCGCCCTGCCCTGACCCGGCTCAGCCGGCGTCCCGGGCGGCGAGGATCGCTGCGGCCAGCTCCACCGGACGCCGCGTGCTCACCACCCAGAACGGAGTCGGGTCGGCCGGGTCGTCGAGGATCACCTGTACCGCGCCGCCGATCCACGGACGCTGCACCACGAAGGCGAGCGGGTCGGCCCCGACGCCGAGCACCTCGCGCCGGCCGGCGGCGTCCAGCGGGACGACGTCGGCGACGTAACGCGCCGGGAGACGAGCGTCGTCCACCCGCAGCTCCCCGTCGCGGACCTCGACCCGGAGTCGGCCCAGCCACGCCAGCACGGCCACCGCCGCCGGGATCAGCACCGCGAACGGCAGCCAGGAGCGCAGCCCCGGCGCGCCCATCCAGACCTCGGCGGCGAGCAGCCCGGCGCAGGCGAGCCCGGCCGGCCAGGCCCACCAGGGCAGCCGCAGCCGCTCCGCGTACGCCGGTGGGGTGCTCGCCGACGAAGCCGGGGCGGACGGGGACGACGACAGGCTCACAGTCCGAGGGTACGGCGCACGACGGGCCGGCCAACCGGCAGGATGGCAGGGTCACCCCCGCAAGGACCGGACGGAAGAGGAAGACCGTGACAGACGTCGTACCCGTGCCCGTACGGCAGCTCGACCCGGAGCTGCCGCTGCCGGCGTACGCCCATCCCGGCGACGCCGGCGCGGACCTGGTGGCCGCCGCGGACGTGGAGCTGCCGCCCGGCGGGCGCGCCCTGGTGCCGACCGGCGTTGCCGTCGCGCTGCCAGCGGGGTACGTCGGGCTGGTGCACCCCCGATCGGGGCTGGCGACCAGGCTCGGCGTGACGGTGCTCAACGCGCCCGGTACGGTCGACGCCGGTTACCGGGGTGAGATTCTGGTCAACCTGATCAATCATGATCGGGAGACGCCGGCGAAGATCAGCCGGGGCGACCGGATCGCGCAGCTCGTCATCCAGCGGGTCGCGCGGGCCGAGTTCCAGCCGGTGGCCGAGCTACCCGCGTCCCGGCGCGGGACCGGCGGGCACGGATCGACCGGCGGGCACGCCGGGCTGGTCCCGGCCCCGGCGGGTGAGCAGACGGAAGAGGTGGCAGGGTGAGTGCGAACAGCGGAGGGTGGGCGCAGTGATCTTCTCCCGAAAGCGGGCCGGCGAGGCGCGGCACGCGCGTGACGAGCGGTCCACCGAGGTCCTCGACACCGAGGAGACCGGGGGATCGACGGAGGCGCAAGCCCGCGGCCCCTACGACATCTCCGAGGCGCCCGACGAACCCCGGCTCGACCTGGGCAGCCTTCAGATCCCGGCGGTGCCCGAGGTCGAGGTGCGGGTGCAGGCCGACCCGCAGGGCGTGATCCAGCAGGTCGTGCTGGTGCACGGCGAGAGCGCCCTGCAGCTCGGCGTCTTCGCGGCGCCCCGCTCCGAGGGCATCTGGGCCGAGGTGCGCGAGGAGATCCGGCAGTCGCTGTTCAACGACGGCGCCGCCGCCCAGGAGATCGACGGGGAGTACGGCCCCGAGCTGCGCGCCCGGGTCCGCACCCCGGACGGCCTGACCGACCTGCGCTTCGTCGGCATCGACGGGCCGCGCTGGATGGTGCGCGGGGTCTACCAGGGCGGGGCCGCCACCGACCCGGCCGTGGCCGGCCCGCTGGCGCGGTGCCTCAGTGGCCTGGTGGTCGACCGGGGGCAGGAGGCCAAGCCGGTCCGCGAGCCGCTGCCGCTGCGGCTGCCCCGCGAGGTGGCCGAGCAGCAGGCCGCCGAGCAGCAGGCCGCCGAGCAGCAGGCCGCTGAGCAGCAGCTGGCGCCGGGGCAGCGCGAGGCCTGAGTCGTACCCTGCCGGGCCCGGCCCCGTCGGTTCCCGTCGACGGCGCCGGGCCCGTCGTGCGTGCGGTGCCGCCGCGGTACGCCGGGCTGAGCTGCCCGCCCTCACGCCGACTCCGCGGGCGGGTCGGTTCGGCGTACGCTGGCGGGACGGTTCCGGCATCCCGGGGCCGAGTCAGTGCCGGCGCGGTCCGGCGAGCGTGGAGAGGGTGACGCGGAGGTCATGACGACCGACGAGAGCCGGCTGTCGCTGCGGCGCCTCCTGCATCGGCTCACCGCGAGTGAGGCCGAGATCGAGGCGCAGGAGCTGCGCCGGGAGAGCGCCGAGTCCGGTGGCGTGCCGGCCCGGCAGTGCACGCGGGGTCAGGTGGTCTCGGTCGCCGGGCGGCTGCGTACGGTGGTCTATACGCCCCGGACCAACCTGCCGACGCTGGAGGCCGACCTCTACGACGGCAGCGACGTGGTCACCCTCATCTGGCTGGGCCGGCGGCACATTGCCGGCATCGAGCCGGGCCGGCACCTCACCGCCCGTGGCCGAGTGGCCGTCCGGGACGACCGCAAGGTGATCTACAACCCGTACTACGAGCTGGAGCCGCCGAAGTGACGACCGGAGCGCATCCGACCAGCGAGCCGGAGCTTGGGCCGGAGGACGAGCAGCCGTTGCCCAGCCTCGCCGAGCAGATGGCCGACCAGCTCGGCGGCTGGCGGGGGCTGGTCGAGTCGAGCATCCCGGTGGTGGTCTTCGTGATCGCCAACATCGTGGGCACGCTGCGCCCCGCGGTGATCGCCTCAGTGGCCGTGGCGCTGCTGATCGCCGGGCTGCGGCTGGCCCAACGCAGGCCGGTCCGGCACGCGGTCAACGGTCTGTTCGGCATCGCCATCGGCGCCGCCATCGCCTGGCGTACCGGCGACGAGCGGGACTTCTACCTCCCCGGCATCCTCTACGGCATCGGCTACGGCCTGGCCCTGCTGCTGTCGGCGGCGCTGAAGCAGCCGCTGGTCGGCTGGATCTGGTCGGTGCTGGTCGCCAAGGGCCGGTCGGAGTGGCGGGACGATCCACGGCTGGTGCGCACCTTCACCCAGCTCACCGTGCTCTGGGGCGTGGTCTGGCTGGCCAAGGTGGGTGTACAGGCCGGGCTCTACCTGGCCCACCAGGACACCGCGCTGGGCGTGGCCCGGCTCGCCCTGGGCTACCCGCCGTACGCGCTGCTGTTGCTGATCACCGTCTGGACGGTGCGCCGGGTGACCCGGGAGAACGCGCCGCAGCCGTTGCCGGGGGCCTGACCCCCCGGCGGCTGAGCCGGGCGGGGTGCCCGGCTCAGCCTTGATCCTGGTTGCCGCGCTCGGCGCTGGCCGGGCCGAGGATCACCGCCCGGACCTCGTCCTCCACGGCGGCGGTGCAGACGAAGATCAGCTCGTCGCCGGCCTCGATCGGGTCGTCCGGGCTGGGCACCAGCACCCGCTTGCCGCGCAGGATCGCCACCAGCGCCGCGTCCCGGGGGATCGGCACCGCGTGGATCGGCTGGCCCACGTACGGCGCGGTGGGCGGCAGGGTGATCTCGACCAGGTTCGCCTCGCCCTGCCGGAAGGTCATCAGCCGGACCAGGTCGCCGACCGTGACCGCCTCCTCGACCAGGGCGGCCATCACCCGCGGCTTGCTCACCGCGACGTCGACCCCCCACTGCTCGGTGAACAGCCACTCGTTCTCCGCCCGGTTGACCCGGGCCACCACGCGGGGCACCGCGAACTCGGTCTTGGCCAGCAGCGACACCACCAGGTTGACCTTGTCGTCACCGGTGGCAGCCACCACCACCTCACAGCCGGCGATGTTGGCCTCCTCCAGGCTGGCCAGCTCGCACGCGTCGGCGAGTACCCACTCGGCCGCGGGCACCCGGTCGGGGCGGAGCATCTTGGGCTGCCGCTCGATCAGCATCACCTGGTGCCCGTTGTCGATCAGCTCCTGGGCGATGGACCGGCCCACGTTGCCCGCGCCGGCGATGGCGATGCGCATGGCTCAGTACCCCCCTTCCGGCGGCGCCGCCGCCACCGAGGTGACCGACCCGATGATGTCGTCGGTCACCAGCATGAAGACCTGGTCGCCCTCCTGCACCACGGTGGCGGTGGCGGCCAGGGTGCCGATCCCGAACCGGATCAGGTAGGCCACCCGGGCGCCGGAGGACTCCTCGAGCTGCCGCAGCGGCCGGCCGATCCAGCTCTTGTGCACCGGCACCTCGATGATCGACACGGTGCTGGTCTCGTCCCGGAAGATCTCGACGTTGCCCTCGGGCACCAGATGCCGCAGCATCCGGTCGGCCGTCCACCGGACGGTGGCCACGGTGGGAATGCCGAGCCGCTCGTAGACCTGCGCGCGGCGCTGGTCGTAGATGCGGGCGGCCACCCGGCAGACGCCGAACGTCTCCCGGGCCAGTCGGGCCGAGATGATGTTGGAGTTGTCTCCGCTGGAGACCGCCGCGAAGGCATCCGCCCGCTCGATGCCGGCCTGGCGCAGCACCTCGCCGTCGAACCCCGCGCCGGTGACGGTGATGCCGCCGAAGTCCGGCCCGAGGCGGCGGAACGCGTCGGCGTCCTGGTCGATCACCGCCACCGAGTGCCCCCGGGCCTCCAGGTTGTGGGCGAGGGTCGACCCGACCCGGCCGCAACCCATGATCACGACATGCACGGTCCGCTCCTCCCACAGCGCGCCCCAATGGGCCCGTCGACCGCGAGCCTGCCACGTCCCCGCCGCCGACGAGGATCGACCGTACCGCGTGGGCTGGCGCACCGGTGATCAGCCACCCTGACCGCTACGGTCGGGTGGTCGTACCCTTGGCGATTGTGGCCAGACCCACCTCGCTGCTGAAGCGACTCCTCGTCGGTCGACCGTTCCGGTCCGACCGTCTTCAGCACACCCTCCTGCCGAAGCGGATCGCGCTGCCGGTCTTCGCCTCCGACGCGCTCTCCAGCGTCGCGTACGCGCCGGACGAGATCCTCCTGACGCTCTCCATCGCGGGCGCGTCGGCGTATCTCTACTCACCGTGGATCGCGCTCGCGGTGGTCGTGGTGATGCTCACCGTGGTGGCGAGCTACCGGCAGAACGTGCACGCCTACCCCTCCGGAGGCGGCGACTACGAGGTGGCGACGGTCAACCTGGGGCCGCGCGCCGGGCTGGCGGTGGCCAGCGCGCTGCTGGTCGACTACGTGCTCACCGTCGCGGTCTCGATCTCCTCCGGGGTGGCCAACCTCGGCTCCGTGCTGCCGTTCGTGGCCACCCACAAGGTGCTGATCGCGGTCATCGCGGTGACCCTGCTCACCGCGATGAACCTGCGCGGCCTGCGCGAGTCCGGCACGGCGTTCGCCATCCCGACCTACGGCTTCGTGATCGTGATCGGCGCCATGCTGCTCACCGGCCTGATCCGGATCTTCGTCCTCGGTCACGAGCTGCGCGCGCCCAGCGCCGGTCTGCAGATCCAGGCGGAGCACAGCGTGACCGGGTTCGCGCTGGTGTTCCTGCTGCTGCGGACCTTCTCCTCGGGCAGCGCCGCGCTCACCGGTGTGGAGGCGATCTCCAACGGGGTGCCGGCGTTCCGGGCGCCGAAGAGCCGCAACGCGGCCACCACCCTGCTGATGCTCGGGCTTATCGCGGTGAGCATGCTGTTCGGGATCATCTGGCTGGCCCGGCTGACCGGCCTGCAGTTCGTCGAGTCCCCGAGCCAGATCATCTCCGGGCCGGACGGGTACGTGCAGAAGACCGTCACGACCCAGCTCGGCGAGGCGGTCTTCGGCCACGGGTCGGTGCTGCTCTTCGTGGTCGCCGGGGTGACCGCGCTGATCCTGTTCCTGGCCGCCAACACCGCCTTCAACGGCTTCCCGGTGCTCGGCTCGATCCTTGCCCAGGACCGCTACCTGCCACGCCAGTTGCACACCCGGGGCGACCGGCTGGCGTTCTCCAACGGCATCCTGTTCCTCGCCGTCTTCGCGGCCGTGCTGATCATCGGTTTCCAGGCCGAGGTGACCCGGCTCATCCAGCTCTACATCGTCGGGGTGTTCGTCTCGTTCACCCTTTCCCAGGCGGGCATGATCCGGCACTGGAACCGGCACCTGCGCCACGAGCGGGACCGGGAGGCGCGTCGCCGAATGGTGCGCTCCCGGGCGATCAACGGCTTCGGCATGGTCCTGACCGGCACGGTCCTGATCATCGTGCTGATCACCAAGTTCCTGCTCGGCGCCTGGATCGCGATCGCCGCGATGGCGGTGATCTATCTGCTGATGCTGGCCATCCGCCGGCACTACGACCGGGTCGCCGCCGAGCTGGAGCCGACCGAGGCCCGGGGCGTGCTGCCCGCCCGTAACCACGCCATCGTGCTGGTCAGCAAGCTGCACCAGCCGACGCTACGGGCCATCGCGTACGCCCGGGCCACCCGGCCGGACACGGTGACCGCGGTGACCGTCAACGTCGACGAGAAGGACACCCGGGACCTGCAGGAGGACTGGGAAAGGCGGGAGCTGCCCGTGCCACTGACCGTGATCGACTCTCCGTACCGGGAGATCACCCGGCCGATCCTGAACTTCGTCGCCTCGGTCCGCCGGGAGTCGCCCCGCGACGTGGTCACCGTCTTCATCCCCGAGTACGTGGTGGGCCGCTGGTGGGAGAACCTGTTGCACAACCAGAGCGCGCTGCGGCTGAAGGGGCGGCTGCTCTTCGAGCCGGGCGTGATGGTGACCAGCGTGCCCTGGCAGCTCGCCTCCACCGCCAGCAAGAACCTGGACCGGCTGGACGCCACGCTCACCCGCGGCCCGAAGCGCGGGCCTCGGGTGGCACCGCGCAGCACTCTGCCGCCCGCCGCCCCGCCGGTGGTATCCGCCCCGCCGGCGCAGACCGGCTCGACCACCGGGGAGCGCCCGTGACGGCGCCCGCCCGACGCGGGCTGGAGGAGGCCGAGCGGGTCGAGCTGACCGTGGACGCGGTCGCGCCCGGCGGGCACTGCGTGGCCCGGGTGGACGGCCAGGTGGTCTTCGTGCGGCACGCGCTGCCCGGGGAGCGGGTGGTGGCCGAGGTGACCGAGCTGCACCGGGGCTTCGCCCGCGCCGACGCGGTGGAGATCCTGGTCGCCTCCCCGGACCGGGTCGAGCCGCCCTGCCCGTACGCGAGGCCGGGCCGCTGCGGCGGCTGCGACCTCCAGCACGTCGCCCCCACGGCCCAGCTCGACTGGAAGACCGCCGTGGTGCGCGAGCAGCTCACCCGGCTCGGCGGTCTCACCGACGGGCAGATCGGCGCCCTCGACCTGCGGGTGGCGGCGCTGCCCGGCGGCCCGCTGGGCTGGCGCTCCCGGGTCCGCTACACGGTCGACGGCGCCGGCCGGGCCGGCCTGCTCAAACATCGTTCGCACCAGGTGGTGCCGGTCGACCGCTGCCTGATCGCCCACCCGGCCATCCAGGAGCTGCCGGTGCTGCTCCCCAGCGGGGCCCGCTGGCCGGACGCCGACGCGGTGGAGACGGTCGCCTCCACCGGCGGGGACGTCAGCGTCACCGCGTTCGCCGAGGGGACGCCCACCCCGATCAGCGGTCCGGCCCTGGTCCGCGAAACGGCCGCCGGCCGGGAGTGGCAGCTGTCCGCGTCCAGCTTCTGGCAGGTCCACCCCGCGGCGGCGGACGCCCTGGTCGGCGCGGTCCTCGACCTGCTCGCCCCGCAGCCCGGCGAGACCGCCTGGGACCTGTACGGCGGTGCCGGCCTCTTCGCCGCGGCCCTGGCCGGCCGGGTCGGCGACGCCCGGATCACCCTCGTCGAGTCCGCCGAGCAGGGCGTGGCCGCCGCCCGGGAGAACCTGGCCGACCTGCCCGGGGTGGAGGTGGTCGCGGCCCGGGTGGAGACCGCGCTGGGCCGCCGTCGGGTCACCGGCCCGGTCGACCTGGTGGTGCTCGACCCGCCCCGCTCCGGCGCTGGCGCGCCGGTGGTGCGGCACATCGTCGCCGCCGGTCCGCGCGCGGTGGCGTACGTGGCCTGCGACCCGGCCGCCTTCGCCCGGGACGTGCGCGCGTTCACCGAGCTGGGTTGGCGGCTGGCCGCGCTGCGCGGCTTCGACCTGTTCCCGATGACCCAGCACGTCGAGCTGGTCGGTCTGTTCCTCCCGCCCACCAGCTGAATAACCTGGCCCGATGAAGATCGTCGGGCTGATGTCGGGGACGTCGTACGACGGGGTGGACGTGGCGGCGGCCGAGTTCACCCGGGACGGGGAGACGCTGCGGCTGCGTCCGCTCGGGCACCACGGCCTGGACTTTCCCGACGACCTGCGCGCCGAGATCGGCGCGCTGCTGCCCCCGGCGGCCACCACGATCGAGGCGGTCTGCCGGCTGGACAACCGGCTCGGGGAGGTCTTCGCCGAGGCGGCGGCGGTCGGGGTCGAGCTGGCCGGGGGCCGGGTCGACGCGGTGGTCTCGCCCGGACAGACCGTCTTCCACTGGGTCGAGGCGGGCCGCGTCCGGGGCACCCTCCAACTCGGTGCGCCGGCCCGGGTGGCCGCCCGGGTGGGCGTACCGGTGCTGCACGACCTGCGGTCGGCGGACGTGGCGGCCGGCGGCCAGGGCGCCCCACTGGTGCCGGCCTTCGACGCGCTGCTGCTCGACCCGGGCGGGCCCGGTCCGGGCCCGGCGCTCAACCGGGCCGCCGGTAAGCGTGCGGCGCTCAACCTGGGCGGGATCGCCAACCTCACCGTGGTCGCCCCCGGCGCACCCGTCCTCGGGTACGACGTGGGCCCGGCCAATGCCCTGCTAGACGCGGCGGCCCGGCGCCTTCTCGGCCGCCCCTGCGACCTCGACGGCGCCCGCGCGGCGGCCGGCCGGGTGCACCCGGGCCTGCTGGAGCTGCTGCTCGCCGAGCCCTACTACGCCGCGCCCCCGCCCAAGTCCACCGGGAAGGAGCTGTTCCACGGCGGCTACCTGGACGGGAAGCTGGCCGCCCTGGGCGAGCCGGTGGCCGCCGACGACGTGCTCGCCACGCTGACCGAGTTGACCGCCCGGACGGTGGCCGCCGAATGTGACCGGTTCGCAGTGACCGAGGTCGTCGCGGCCGGCGGGGGTGTGCGCAATGCGACCCTGCGGGCCCGGCTGGCCGCGCTCGGGCAGGGGCGGTGGCGGCTGCGGACCACCGACGAGCTGGGGGTGCCGGCGCAGGCCAAGGAGGCGTACGCGTTCGCCCTGCTCGGCTGGCTCTCCTGGCACGGGCTGCCCGGGGCGATCCCGTCGGTGACCGGGGCGTCCCGGGCCGCAGTGCTGGGCTCGTGGACCCCGTCCGGCCCGGCGTACGGGGCCGTGCCGCCGGCCCCGCCGCGTCGGTTGGTCGTCACCGCGTGACCGCCGTCGGCGGCTGCGGAGATCCATGGTCGGGCTGCGGGTCGGTGGGCGGCCGATAGACTCTTCGGTCATGAGCGTTGAAGAGGACACGGCCAACCACGGCCGGTTGCTGCGCACCGTCCGTGGCCCGCAGGACGTGAAGCGGATGACCGCCGAGCAACTGGACATCCTCGCCGCCGAGATCCGTGACTTCCTGATCACCAAGGTTTCCCGCACCGGCGGGCACATCGGCCCCAACCTGGGCGTCGTCGAGCTGACCCTGGCCATGCACCGGGTTTTCGACTCGCCGCGGGACCGGCTCCTGTTCGACACCGGCCACCAGGCCTACGTACACAAGATCGTCACCGGTCGGCAGGAGGGCTTCGACAAGCTCCGCCAGCGTGGTGGCCTCTCGGGCTACCCCAGCCAGGCCGAGAGCGAGCACGACCTGATTGAGAACTCGCACGCCTCCACCGCCCTGTCCTACGCCGACGGGCTGGCGAAGGCGTACGCGCTGCGCGGCGAGCGGCGCTGCGTGGTCGCCGTGGTCGGCGACGGCGCGCTGACCGGCGGCATGTGCTGGGAGGCGTTGAACAACATCGCCACCGCCGGCAACCCCCTG
The DNA here is from genome assembly GCF_040649295.1 of Micromonospora sp. NPDC048999. Classification (NCBI taxonomy): domain Bacteria; kingdom Bacillati; phylum Actinomycetota; class Actinomycetes; order Micromonosporales; family Micromonosporaceae; genus Micromonospora; species Micromonospora sp. NPDC048999. The sequence continues at coordinate 161,332 of NZ_JBEZFI010000006.1, forward strand.
GTCATCGTGGTCAACGACAACGGCCGGTCCTACTCGCCGACCATCGGCGGCCTCGCCGATCACCTCTCCTCGCTGCGGCTCAACCCGGGCTACGAGAGGGTGCTCGACACCGTGAAGGACGCCCTCGGCAACACCCCGTTCGTCGGCAGGCCGATGTACGAGGTGCTGCACGCGGTCAAGAAGGGCATCAAGGACGCGGTCGCCCCGCAGGCCATGTTCGAGGACCTCGGCATCAAGTACGTCGGTCCGGTCGACGGCCACGACGTGACCGCGGTCGAGTCGGCGCTGCGCGCCGCGAAGAACTTCGGCGGCCCGGTGATCGTGCACGCGGTCACCCGCAAGGGCTACGGCTACCGCCCGGCCGAGGAGGACGAGGCGGACTGCCTGCACGGCCCGGGCGGCGCCTTCGACGTCGAGACCGGCCAACTGGTCGCCGCGCCGTCGGTGAAGTGGACCCACATCTTCGCCGACGAACTGGTCGCCATCGCCGACGAGCGGCCCGACGTGGTCGGCATCACCGCCGCCATGGCCGAGCCGACCGGCATCGCCGCCCTGGCCCGCAAGTACCCGAAGCGGGTGTACGACGTGGGCATCGCCGAGCAGCACGCCGCCACCTCGGCCGCCGGGCTCGCCATGGGCGGGCTGCACCCGGTGGTGGCCGTGTACGCCACCTTCCTCAACCGTGCCTTCGACCAGGTGCTGCTGGACGTGGCGATGCACAAGCTGCCGGTCACCTTCGTGCTGGACCGGGCCGGCATCACCGGCCCGGACGGGCCGAGCCACTACGGCATCTGGGACATGTCGGTCTTCGGTGTGGTGCCGGGCCTGCGGATCGCCGCGCCCCGCGACTCGGCCAGCCTCCGCGAGGAGCTGCGCGAGGCGGTCGCGGTGGAGGACGGCCCGACCATCCTGCGCTTCCCGACCGGCTCCGTCGCCGGCGATCTTCCGGCCGTCCGCCGGGTCGGCACGGTCGACGTGCTGGCCGAGTCGACGCGTACCGACGTGCTGCTGGTCGCGGTCGGCTCGTTCGCCGGCCTCGGCATGGAGGTGGCCGCCCGGGTCGCCGAGCAGGGCTACGGCGTCACCGTGGTCGACCCGCGCTGGGTCCGCCCGGTCCCGGCCGAGCTGGTCCAGTTGGCCGCCGCGCACCGGCTCGTGGTCACCGTCGAGGACGGCGTCCGGATCGGTGGTGTCGGCGACGCGCTCGGCCAGGCCATGCGGGACGCCGACGTCCGGGTGCCGCTGAAGGACCTGGGCGTGCCGGCCGACTGGCACCCGCACGGCACCCGGGCACAGATCCTGGCCGACCTCGGCCTGACCGCGCAGGACGTGGCCCGGGATGTCACCGGCTGGATCTCCGGCCTGGACGCCGATCCCGTTGCACCGCCCGCCGACAAAGCCCCCGCCAAGGCCCCCGCCAAGAACTGACGCCACTCACGCACGGGCGGCCGGGGTGCACCTGGCCGCCCGTGCGCCGTTGCGCGCGTCCTCACCGGGCTGCCCGTGCCTGGCTCCACCTCACCGTCCGGGGGCCGGCGGAAGGCCGGCCGGTCGCGGATCTTGGAGACTTTCCGTTCGCAGTGAACGGAAAGTCTCCAAGATCTCAGGAACCCTGAAGCTGTGCGTGGAGTGCGGTCGCGAGTTCGTCCTGCTGTCGCTCGCTGACGCGATGGTCCTCGGGTGTGTCCAGGTAGCCGAAGATGGCAGGGCCGCGGCGGTCGTCGGGGAGATCGGGCATGCGTGGCACCACGTGGAAGTGCACGTGGGCGAATCCCTCCTTCTCCGCGAACTGCACCAGGTAGGTCTTCGCGCATCCGGTCACGGTCCGCAGCGCCCGGGAAAGCCGTACCTGCCAGGTGCCAAGGCTGGCCGCTTCGGCGTCAGTCAGGTCAGCGATTGAGGTCACATGTCGGAGGGGAACGAGTACCAGCCAGCCCGGCAGCGCCGTGTCGAAGGCGTGGGCGACCCGCCAGTGGTCGTCGACGGCGATGAGTTCACGTGGCGGCAGGGTGGGGATCTGCTGGTTGCTGTGGCACGTGTAGCAATCCATGATCGGACACTAGTACGGGCCCTTGGTCAGCGTCCGTCGATGGATCTGTACCAGGTCTTGTCGGTGCCCGCCAGGCTGAACGTCAGCGTGCGGTCCGGCTGCGGCACCACCACCAGCCCCGGCCGTTCCACCAGCCGTGAGGTCCCCGGGGGAGCGGCGAACGAGGCGTCCCGGTTGACGCGCCAGCTCAGCACCGCCACCGGCTGCCCCGGCACGGGGAGGCGGTAGGCCTGCAACTCGCTGGACCGGTCGGCCGGGGAGACGATGGGCGCGGCGCCGTCGGCCGGGCGGTAGAGCACCGCGGTCATCGTGCCGGTGGCGCTTTCCCAGCTGAGCTGCTCCAGGTCGCCCGGCTTGCCGTCACCCAGCGCCACCTCGCCCAGCGACCGGACCGCGATCTTCGCGGTCGGCCAGGACGCCGGGACCGAGCGCGACGGCTCCCCGTCGCCGCCACGGCGCGGGAGGCTGCCGAACGGCCCCGTGGCGTCGGCGAGGACGCAGGTGTCCAGCCCGGCCAGGGCCCGCTTGCCGGAGCCGGTCTCGTCACGGACCAGGGGATAGCGGGGGGCGGCGGTGGCCGTACCCAGGTCGAGGAGGCGGTCCGCGGCCCGGCCGCGCGGCAGCGACCGGGTGGGGCGCAGCGTCGCGGTCAGTTCCACCGCCTGGCAGGCCGGCACGGTGATCGGCTCGGTGACGCCGTCGGCGCTGGCCAGCGCCCGGCCGTCCGGGCCGAGCAGCCGCTGCACCCGGGCCGAGGTGAAGTAACGGCGGCCCTCCGGCAGTTGGACCGGCAGCACGTCGGAGTAGACCAGGTAGCCGGGGTCGGTGTACTCGGTGGCGTGGGTCACCCGCCACCGGTCCCCGTCGCGGCCGAGTTGCAGCAGCCAGGACGCGCTCTCGCCGGGCACGTCGGCGGCGACCAGGGCCAGCGGCGCCCCGCCGACCTGGCCGGTGTAGAGAATGCCGGACGACGGCAGGTGCGCCCGGTCGTCGACCGGCGAACGCCAGTCCCGTACGGCCGAGCTGATCCCGGCGGTCGCGGCGGGCTCACCGGCCATGCTGCCGCGCGCCGGCCAGACGGTCAGCGCCCCGTCCAGGCTGTCGTAGCCGGCTCGCAGGTCGGCCGGCTGTCGTGCGATGGCGGGCCCACACCCGGACGCGGCCAGCAGCAGGCCCAGCAGCGCGGTGGCCGTCGTGCCGGGTCGGCGGACTGCTGCCACCTGTACGCCCCCGATCGCGTCCTCGGTCGTGGTTGGAAAGCACATGGTACGAGATGTCCGGTCAGCCCCTCCGCCCCGGCCCTCATCCTCCGCCGGTTATGCTCCACTGTGGAAGCCGGTGTGGTTTCGCGGCTATTTTCCGGCTCCGGTAGACTCCGCCTACTGTGACTCTTGTCGAGCCCCGCATCGCCGTTGTCACGCCGGAACCCCTCGTTCGGGGGCCTTCGCCAGACGCCGGACCGGGCCCGTCAGCCCCACGCTGGCGGTGGACCCCACGCCGCATCGACCTCGCCGTGTACGGCGTCCTTCTGCTCGCCGCGCTCTGGGTGACCAGTCGGCTCTGGGTCGACCCGGCCGATCGGGTGGCCGCCCTCTACAGCAGCGACCCGGCGCAGGTGCAGTATTTCCTCGCCCACTCCGTACGCGTCGTGCTGCACGGCGAACTCCCGTTCTACACCGACCGGATGAACTATCCGGACGGGGTGAACCTGATGGCGAACACCGCCATCCTGGCCCTCGGCATCCCGATGGTGCCGATCACCGTCCTGTTCGGACCGGCGGTCTCCTTCGTCACGCTGGTGACGCTCGGCCTGGCCGGCACCGCCGCCGCCTGGTACCGGATGCTCGCCCGGCACGTCGTGCGCCACCGGCTGGCCGCGGCGGTGGGTGGCTGGTTCTGCGGGTTCTCGCCGGCCATGCTGGCGCACGCCAACTGGCACCCGAACATCATCTCCCAGTTCCTGCTGCCGTTCATCGTCTGGCGGGTGCTGGCGCTGACCCGCTCCACCCGCCCGGTCCGGGACGGTGTGCTGCTGGCCCTGCTGGTCACCGCGCAGGCGTTCATCAACGAGGAGATTCTGCTCTTCACCGCGCTGGCCTGCGGGGTGTTCCTGCTCGCGGTGGTTGTCCAACAGCGCCACCGGTGGGCCACGGCGTGGCGCCCGCTGGGGACCGGGCTGGCGGTCTGCGCGGTGCTCGCCGGGGCGCTGCTGGCGTACCCGCTTCGGGTGCAGTTCGCCGGGCCGATGGCGTACCACGGGCTCAGCGACACGGTCCGCGACTACGGCAACGACATCTCCGCGTTCTTCGCCCAGGGCTCGACCACGCTGGGCGGCAACGAGCGGGCGAACGTCAACCTGGCCCCGAACTATTCGGAGGAGAACGCCTTCTTCGGCTGGAGCCTGTCGCTGCTGGCCGTCGGCATCGTGGTGTGGCTGCGCCGGGAGATGCTGGTTCGGGCGCTCGCGGCGACCGGGCTGATCTTCGCGGTGCTCTCCCTCGGCGAGCGGGTGACCTGGTGGGACCGGGAGTTGTTCACCGGCCCGTGGGATCTGCTGGTCCGGCTGCCGCTGCTCGACGCGGTGGTGCCCACCCGGTTCGGGCTGATCACTACGGTGGTGGTCGGGTTGCTGCTGGCGTTCGCCGTCGACCGGGCCTGGTCGCTGCGCACCGCCGAGCGGCGGACCGTGCGTACCCTCACCGCCGCCGGCCTGGCGTTCGCGCTGCTGCCGATCGCGCCGATGCCGTTGCAGGTCACCACCCGCCCGGCGGTGCCGGAGTTCATCACCGCCGACCGGTGGCGGCAGTATGTCGGGCCGGACCAGACCCTGGTGTCGGTGCCCCTGCCCGGCATGGGCAACACCGATCCGATGCGCTGGGCGGCCAGCACCGACCTGGCCTTCCGGATACCCGGCGGCTATTTCCTCGCCCCGCGCAACGGGGTCACCGGCGATCAGGGCCGCTTCGGCGGGCGGCCGAGCGGCATCGGCGAACTGCTCGCGGAGGTCGCGGCCACCGGGCGTACGCCGGAACTGGACGACCGGCAGCGCCGCCGATTCCTCGACGAACTGCGGCACTGGCGGGCCGCCGTCGTGGTGCTGCCGCTGGACCAGCCGAACGCCGAGCCGCTGCGGCGGACCGTCGAACAGTTGGTCGGCCCCGCCCGGCAGGAGCTCGACGTGTGGCTGTGGGACGTCCGGGCGTTGACCAGCCAGCAGAGTGGTCAGTAGCGGGCCCTTGCTACACCGCAGGCGTTAACAGGGGACCCCTCCTTACGTCCCAGAGCCAGACGTCGTCGACGCGTTGGGGCGGGCCGAGCAGGGCGGTCATCAGGTCGCGCAGCACCGCCTCGCGCGGGTTCGCGCCGAGGACCACCACCGACGCCCGCCAGAAGCGCAGGTCCTCCACCGCCTGGCGGCGGTGCTCATCGGTGATCGCCGGGACCTGGTTCGCGTCCATGGTGGCGTAGACGAGCCGGCTGGTCGGCCGGAGCGGCGCGCCGAAGATGCCCTCGCCCTTCTCGTTCGGGCCGATGAAGTAGCCGCCGGGGATGGGGAACTCCTGCCCGGTCAGCGCGCTCCAGCGCAGCGTGGTCAGGCCGTGCACGTTGCTCGGGATCGGCACCGGCACCAGGGTCCGGCCGGCCGGCACGTACGGGCGCCAGCCCCCCGCGGTGATGAAGTGCGGCGGCGGGTCGACCCGCTGGGCCGGCAGCGGGCGCGGGAAGAGCGGCAGCAGGGCGGCCAGGAGCGCCGCGTACCCGAGGCCGCGCAGCCAGCGGGGCGGGGCCCCGGCCAGGGCGTCCCCGGCCAGGGCGTCCCAGGCGAGCGCGATCAGCACCCCGACCGCGCCCACCACCACCAGGGTCAGCCGGGTCGGCATCATCATCTCGACCAGCGGCAGGTCGTCCGGCACGTACGCCCAGGGTCCGTCGACGCCGGTCTGCACCCCACCGAAGCGCACCTTCGGCCCGATCGCGCCGATCGTGAAGACCACCACCAGTACGGCGACGATCCGCGCCGGCAGCGACCGGCGCCACAGCAGCACCAGGGCGACCAGCGCGACGAGCACCAACGGCCAACCGAACCAGGTGTTCTGCTCGGTCAGCCCGATGGTCCGTTCGACCGCCTCGTCACCGGCCACCGTGTCCCGGGCGAAGGTGACGAAGGCCATCAGGTCCTCGCCCCAGCTGTGGAAGACCCCGCCCTGCAGACCCCGGGAGGCCTGCGGGCCGTTGAACTGGAACCAGATCGGGTACGCGGTCACCAGCAGGGCCAGCCCGCCGCCTACACCGATCGCGGCGAGGAACCTGCCGGCCCGCTCGCGGGCGACGCGCGGCCGTTGCACCGCGTACGCGACCACGACGACCAGGCAGGCCAACGCGGTGAGCAGCAGCATCTCCTCATTGATGAAGATCTGGTACGCCACCAGCAGGCCCAGCACGATTCCGTCGCGCCGCCAGCGGCCCGAATCGCCGAGCCGCAGCACCCGGACCACGATCAGCGGGAGCAGGAAGTTGGAGGCGAAGTTCGGCTGACCGTTGGCGTGGTGCACGACACCGGGGGCGAAGCCGAGGAACGCGCCACCGAGGAACGCGGCCGCGCGGGAGCCCACCAAATGCCGGGAGAGCGCCCAATACGAGGTCGCCGTCGTCGCGGACAGGGCCGCGCCCAGGTAGAGCGTGTACACCACCTGCGGGCCGAACAGCAGGGTGAGCGGCGCCAGCGGCAGGGTGACTCCGAGCAGCGCGGTGTTCGCCATCATGTTCACCCCGTCCGGGGCGTTCTGCCGGACGGTGAACAGCGGGTTCTCCAGGTGCCGGACCGAGTGTGCGCCGTGCGCGAAGAGCCACTCGAACCAACTGTGGTCGGTCGGCAGGTGCGCCGAGACCCGGTGCTGCACGTCCCCCCAGTAGTTGAGGCAGACGAGAACGCCGATTAACGCATAGGCTCCGATGGCCAACACGTCGGCGCGAGCCGGCCGGCGCCGGGGCCGGCGCGGCGCGTCCGCCTCGGCGGGTTCGGTCGCGACGGACGAGGATTTCAGCGAGGGGTCTACCACCGGCACAGCCACGACGGGCCATCGTACCGGCCGGCCCGGATTCGCCCGTGCGCTGCGCGGTGGGCCCGGCCGCCGGTGCGCGGCAGCGGTGGAGGGATGGTTGTGGTGGCAGTCATCGATCTGGGTGAGCTGCGCGACGACGTCGCGCCCGACCCGCCGGCCCGGCCGCCACGGGCCGTCGGCCGCCCGTACCGGTGCCTGGTGGTGCTGCTGGTGGCGGTGGTCACCCTTGCCGGCGCGGCACCCGCACCCCGCCGGGTCGTCGCCACCGTGCCGGGCGGTCCGACCGCCACGGCGTTCGTCCTCGACGACCGGGTGTACGTGATGGAGCCTCCCGATCCGGGGCGTGGCACCGGCCGGCAGTTGGTCGCGTACCGGGCGACGGCGGGTCGGGCGCGGACACTGTGGCGGGTCCCGCTGCCCGGCGACCGTGTCGTCCTCACCGGCTGGGCGGTGGACGGCTGGCTGCTGCTGGCCAACCGGGCCGCCGACGACACCGGGTTCGAGACGCTGGCGCTCGACGCCGCGACCGGCCGCCTCGGCTGGCGGCATCCCGGCGTGCCCCTCCGGGCGGGCGACGCCGTGCTACTGAACGCCAGCGACGGGTCTGGCGCGAACGAGATCAGCCGGGTGGACCCCCGCACCGGACGGACAGTGTGGTCGGTGTCGGCGCCCTCAGTCCAGCTGTGGCTGCGCCCTGGGCCGGTCGGGGCCGAGCGGCTGGTGCTGAGGCATGACTCCGGCCGGGTGGAGGTCCTCGAAACCACCTCCGGCGCCCGGCTGGCCGCCCGCGACCGGCCCGCCGGTTCGGGGATCGTGGCGACCACCAGCCGGATGCTGGTCGCCAGCAACGTCGACGGCACGGTGACCGGCTACGACCTGGACCGGCTGGAGCCCCGCTGGACCGTCTCGCTGCCAGGGGTCGACTTCGCCGATTCGTGCGGCCGGTCGCTCTGCGCATTCCGGCAGAGTGGCGGGGTGTTGGTGCTCGACCCGGCCACCGGCGCGCTCCGGTGGACCGACCCCCGGTGGTCGTCGTGGCTGACGGCGGTCGACGGGCTACTCCTGGTCGTCAGGCCGGCACTCACCTCCAGCGCGCTGGCCGTGGTGGAGGAGGACACCGGCCGGCTCGTCGCCGACCTCGGCGAGTGGGAGCTGGTCCCGTGGGAGGACGGGGACGCCCTGATCACCGGCGTACGGCTGGGCGCGGACGGCCGACTGGTCATCGCCGAGCTGGACCTGGCGGCCGGGCGCGCTCGGATCCTCGACGCTCTGCCGGACGCCATCGGGGACTGCCGTTCCGGCGGCGCGCTGCTGGTCTGCCACCGGATCGACGGTCGTTTCGTGCTGTGGTGGAACCGGTGAGCCGGGTGATCGAGCTGGGGGAGCTGCGGCACGGCGACGAGCCCGAGCCGCCGGCACCACGGCCGCGCCGACGTCCGACGACCTCGGCCCGGCTGGTGGCGCTCTGCTGCGCCGCCCTGCTCACCCTGACCGGCGGCACGCCGATGCCCCGCCAGCTGTCCGGCGTCCCGGTGCCGGCCGTGCGGGATGCCATCTTCCTGGTCGTCGGCGACCGGCTGGTGGTGGCCGACCGGCCGGGCACGGTCGGTGACGGCGGCCGGCCGGTCCGCGGATACGGGTTGCCCAGCGCCGCGCCGCTGTGGCAGTTCACCCTGCCCGTCGGCGACGAGGTGGTCGGGATGATCACGGCGTCCGGTCTGCTGCTGGTGACGAGCAGCCCGGACGGGTCCGACGTCCGCACCACCGCTCTGGATCCGCGGACCGGCGCGGAGCGCTGGCGGCAGCCCGGCTCGCCGACGCCGACCCAGGCGGGCGGGGTGCTCCTCGATCACTACGCCCGCGATCCGGGCGTGATCCGGTCGGTCGACCCGGCGTCCGGCGCGGTGCGCTGGTCACTGCCGTTGCCCCAGAGGGGGATGACGTACCGGTTCGAGGAGCGGGGCGTGACGGCGGCCGTGCTGCTCACCGACGACGGGCGGGTCGAGGAGTACGACGTCGACTCCGGCGCGCTACGGCGGTCCGGCCGGCTGGCCCCGGCCGCCGACCCGGTGTCGTACGGGACCGTCCAGGTGCTGGGCGACCTGCTGCTCGTCGACGACGCGGCGGGCACGGTCACGGCGTACGGCCTGGACCGGCTGGACCGGCGGTGGACCCTCCCGGTCCGGTGGGACGGCACGACCTGGTTCGCCAACTGCGTCGTGGTTATCTGCCAATGGGAGCAGGGCCGTCTGCGGACCTATGACCCCGCCACCGGCCGTCCCCGGTGGAGCGACGACCACTGGGTCGGCACCGGCCGGATCGGCGACCGACTCGTCGCCGTCGCCTCAACCGACGGGCTGGCGGTGGAGGTTGCGGTGCTCGATCCCGGCACCGGTCGGATCCTGGCCGAGCTGGGCCGCTGGCGGCAGACCGGCGGAAACGGCGACGGGCCGCTGCCGCTCGGTTTGCGCCCTGTCGCCGGGGACCGCACGCTGCTGGCGGAGCTGGACCTGCTGGCCGGCCAGGTCCGGTACCGCGCGGTGGTCCCGGGCTCCTGGGGCGACTGCGCCGCCGCCGCTGACGCGGTGGTCTGCATGGGGCAGTCCGGCGGGCTGATGGTCTGGCCGACCGGCTCGTGAGTCACCAGTTCGCCTGCGCGGGCGGCCGGGGCAGCGGTACCGAGCCGGGGCGGACCACGTACGCGATGCCGCCGCTGCCCGCCTGCCAGGCCGCCTCGAACGGCGCCCGTGGCACGGTCCGGCGCACCCCCTCGTCGTCCGAGGCATAGGGGTCGTTGAGCACCGGGTCACCGTCGGCGGTGAAGCCGACCAGCACCATCAGGTGCCCAGGGGTGTCGTAGTCCAGCCCCGGCACCTGACCGGCGGCGAACGCGGCCGACACGATCAGCGGGATGCCGGCGGCGACGAACCGTTCCGCCTCGGACAGGCCCCGCAGCCGGGTGACGAAGGCGTCCACCCCGTGCCCGCCCGCGTACGCGGTGTTGAACGCCCAGTTCCCGGCCCCCGCGTACGCGTGGTCGTAGCAGTGCCGGGCGGCGTGCACCACCACCGGCCGGGGGCCGGGCGGGTCGACCCAGGCGTACCGGTCGGGGGTGGGGCCGGCGCCCCAGAAGTCCAGCACCATCGAGACGGAGGTGGGGCTGCACCAGGAATCTCCGCCGCCGCCCCAGCGGGTCTCCCCGCCGGCGTGCAGCCGCTGCGCGTACCGGGGCACGTCGAGCACCCGCCCCCGGGCGCCGGCGTCGGCCGCGTCCGCCCCCTCGTCGGCCGGGTCGGCGGATGCGTCGGCCGAGGCGACCGCGCCGACGGTCCGCAGCACCGGGCCGGCCACGGCGTCGCAGCGGCGGTGCAGGGCGACGCGGACCTGCCAGCCGGTGACCGTCGCCGCCGCGACGCGCAGCGTGTCGACCGTCACCCGCGCGTCGTCGCCGGTCTGCCCCGGCACCGAGCTGCGGTGGATGGTTGCCTCATCGGCGGCCCAGTGGCCCAGCACGAACCACTCGGTGGACGGCGCGTCCGCGTGCCAGCCGCGCACCTCCACCCGGAGCCAGCCGCCCTCCGGGGTGTCGGCGGTCCACGACGGTACGATCTCGTCCACGGCGAAGCCCACCCCGATTACCGGGGACGTCCAGGTTGCCTGCTCGTGGCCGGCGGTGACGCCGCTGTGCGGATCGGTGTGGTCGACGCGGCCGGCCGACTCGGCGAGCACCAGGCCGTCCGGGCTGGCGGCCACCCCGTCGGCCGTACCCAGGCTGAAATCCTGCGGGAAGCGGAAGCGGCGGTACGCCACGTCGCGCCCGGCGGGCGTTCCGGTCAACGGCAGCTCCTTGTCGCCAGGTGCCGGGAAGCATGGCGTACCCGAAGGTTTTTTGCAACGGCGGCGTGGGCCGCCGGTTTGGCGGGCGGCACTAGGTTGTCGGGAGGTCACGAGGCGGGAGGCCGGGATGCGGGTACTGGTGGTCGAGGACGAGCGGAACCTCGCCGACGCGATCGCGCGCGGGCTGCGTAAGCGCGGCATGGCCGTGGACGTCGCCTACGACGGCACGGCCGGGCACGAGGCCGCCTTCGTCACCCGGTACGACGTGGTGATCCTGGACCGGGACCTGCCCGGTGTGCACGGCGACCGGATCTGCGCCGACCTGGCCGCCTCCGGCACCCTGACCCGGGTGCTGATGCTGACCGCGAGCGGCACGGTCGCCGACCGGGTCGAGGGGTTGCAGCTCGGCGCCGACGACTACCTGCCCAAGCCGTTCGCCTTCGACGAGCTGGTCGCGCGGGTGCTGGCGCTCGGCCGGCGGGCCACCCCGGCCGCCCCGCCGGTGCTGGCGCTGGCCGACCTGGTGCTCGATCCGGCCCGCCGGGTGGTCACCCGCGGCGGCGTGCCGGTCGACCTGACCAACAAGGAGTTCGGCGTGCTGGCCGAGCTGCTCAAGGCGCGCGGCGCGGTGGTCTCCAGCGAGGAGCTGTTGGAGCGGGTCTGGGACGCGAACACCGACCCGTTCACCACGATCGTCCGGGTCACCGTCATGACGTTGCGGAAGAAGCTCGGTGACCCGCCGCTGATCGAGACGGTGGTCGGGGCCGGCTACCGCACCGCCGAGGTGGCCGCATGACCGGCCGCCTGCGGATGCGACCCACCCTGCGACTGCGGCTCACCCTGCTCAACGGGGTGCTGCTGGTCGGGGCCGGGGCGATCCTGGTGCTGCTGGCCTGGCTGCTGCTCCGGGACGGGCTGCGTCCGGCCGACGACCTGCTGCCCGGCACCACGGTGGTGCTCGCCGACGGGCGCATTCTCGAGGCTGGGCAGTGGCAGGAGCAACTGGTCGAGGCGGCCTCTCGGGAGCTGCTGCTCAAGGGTCTGGGGGCGCTGCTGGCGATCAGCGTGGTCGGGGTCGCCGGGGCGTACCTGGTGGCCGGCCGGGCGCTGCGCCCGCTGCATCAGGTCACCGCCACCGCCCGCCGGCTCGGCGAGACCACGCTGGACCAGCGGATCGGCTGGTCCGGCGTGGACGACGAGGTGGCCGAGCTGGCCAAGACCTTCGACGCGATGCTGGACCGCATCGCCGCCGCCTTCGAGGCGCAGAAGCGCTTCGTCGCCAACGCCTCGCACGAGCTGCGAACCCCTCTCGCGGTGATGCGGACCGAGATCGACGTGACGCTCAGCGACGACGAGGCGGACAGCGCCGAGTACCGCCGGATGGCCACCGTGGTCCGGGACGCCTCGGAGCGGGCGAACGGCCTGGTCGACGCGCTGCTGGTGCTGGCCCGTAGCGAGGCCCAGGCGGGGCGGCGGCTGGCCCGCCGCGCCGAGTGTGACCTCGCCGTGGGTGCGGGCAACGCGCTCTCCGCGATGGGCCGGGAGGCGGAGCGGATCGGCCTCAAGGTGCACACCGCGCTGCGACCGGCGCCGGTGGTCGGCGACCCGGGGCTGCTCGACCGGTTGGCCGGCAACCTCGTGGAGAACGCCGTCCGCTACAACCACCTGCACGGTCGACTGTGGATTCGTGCCGGCAGCGACGGGCAGCGGTCCTGGCTGGTGGTGGGCAACACCGGCTTCGAGGTGGCCCCGGCCGACGTGCCGGGCCTGTTCGAGCCGTTCCGGCGCGGCGGCCAGGAGCGTACCGGTGCCCGCGGCTCCGGCCTGGGGCTCTCCATCGTCCGGGCGGTCTGCGACGCGCACGGCGGCACCGTCCGGGCGATCGCCCAGCCGGGCGGTGGCCTGGAGGTGACCGTCACCCTGCCGTCCGCCGACGCCCCCGCCGCCACCTGACCGGCACGGCGACCGGGGCTTCCGTCCGTCCGATTCGGACCGTCGCCGACCTGGCTGAGGGTGACCGTCGTTTTACCAGCCGCGGTCATCTCTTCGTGCGGCCGGCCCGGCTGTCCCGTCGGGCCGCGTCGGTTGATCGGACGGGAGCGGCGCAGTGGTCGGGCAGAAACCCGACGATTGCTGGACCGGGGGTGACCGGTGCCTGAGGGTGTGTGGTGCGACATCGCCTCTGCCGGCCGTGCCCGGCGATCGGACGGCGGTCCGCACCCTCGGTCCGCCCTCCCGCCGGGTCGCCGGGGGCCCGGGTCCGCCGATCCGCGCCGGTAGGCTGCCGGTCCTGTCCGCACTCTCCAAACTGGAGCTGCCAGTGACCCGCCCCTCGACCCTGGCCCGCCGCGTCCTCGCGGCGTTCGCCGCCGTCGCGCTCACCGCCGTCGGCCTGGCCGCAGCCAACCCGGCCAGCGCCGCCCCCAACCACGGCACGCTGGTCAAGACGGCACCGTCCGCCGCCTCGCCCGACATCAAGGACGGTACGGTCAACTCGATCTACGACGCCGGCACGAAGATCATCGCGGCCGGCACCTTCACCCAGGTCCGCAACCGTGGGTCTGAAGTGGACATCACCCGCAACTACATCCTCGCCTTCGACAAGGCCACCGGCACGGTGGACAACGGCTTCGCGCCGGACGTCGACAACGAGGTGAATGCGGTAATCGCCGGACCCACCGCCGGCACGGTCTACATCGTCGGGAAGTTCAACACCGTCAACGGAACCACCCGACGCAAGGCGGCCCTGCTCAACGTCGCCACCGGCACCCTGGTCACCAGCTTCAACCCCCCGGCGTTCAACGGGCTGATCAAGGACGCCGTTCTGGTCGGCAACCGGCTGCTGGTCGGCGGCATCTTTACCACCGCCGGGAACCCGAACCCGCGTGGCGGCCTCGCCTCGCTCAACGCCACCACCGGCGCGGTGGACAACTACCTGACCACGGACCTGACCGAGCACCACAACTACGACGGGGTCAGCGGTTCCAACGCCGGGGTCGGGCCACAGAAGCTGGCCCTCTCGCCGGACGGCAGCCAGCTTGTGGTCATCGGCAACTTCAAGAAGGCCGACGGGGTGGTTCACGACCAGATCGTCAAGCTGAACCTGGGCGCCACCGCGGTCACCGTCGCCGACTGGAACACCAGCCGGTACACCCCGCGCTGCTTCTACTGGGCGTTCGACTCCTACATGCGCGACGTGGCGTACTCCCCGGACGGCAGCTACTTCGTGGTGGTCAGCACCGGTGGCCCGAACGGTGGGACGCTCTGCGACGCCGCCGCCCGCTGGGAGTCCAACGCCACCGGCACCGACCTCCAGCCCACCTGGATCGACTACAGCGGCGGCGACACCTTCCTGTCCGTCGGCATCAGCGAGCAGGCCATCTACGTCGGCGGGCACATCCGCTGGCTGAACAACAGCTTCGGTGGCGACAACGCCCAGGCCGGTGCGGTCGGCCGGGCCAGCATCGCCGCCCTCGACCCGCTCAGCGGCCTGCCGCTGTCGTGGAACCCGGGCCGGCACCCGCGCGGGGTCGGCGTCTCCACGATGCTGGTCACCCCGGACGGGCTCTGGATGGGCTCGGACACCCCCTGGATCGGCAACTTCCAGTACCGCCGGGAGCGGATCGCGTTCTTCCCGTTGGCCGGCGGCGCCGCGCCGCACGCCACCAACACCGCCACCCTGCCCGGCAACGTTTACCAGGCCGGCCTCCCGGCGCCGACGAACGTGCTGTACCGGGTCAACGCCGGCGGCTCGCTGCTCGCCTCGACGGACAGCGGACCGGACTGGGCGGCCGATGAGGACGGCAACCCCAGCTCCTACCACAACGGGGGCAACAACGCCGCCGGCTACGGGACGGTGGGCAGCATGGACGCCACCGTGCCGGCCGGTACGCCCGCCGGGATCTACAGCAGCGAGCGGTGGGACCCCGCCGGGGATCCGGAGATGAGCTGGCACTTCCCGGTGCCCACGGGCACCGAGATCAAGGTTCGGCTCTACCTGGCCAACCGCTACGACGGCACCGCGGCCCCCGGCTCGCGGGTCTTCGACGTGGCGCTGGAGGGGTCGACCGTCCTCGACCGTCTGGACCTGTCCGCCTCCGTCGGGCACAACGTCGGCACGATGCGGGAGTTCACCATCGTCAGTGACGGCTCGGTCGACATCGACTTCCGGCACCGGGTGGAGAACCCGCTGATCAACGGCATCGAGATCGTCAAGACCGGGCCGCCGCCGGCCGGCAGCCCCGACGCCGTGCAGGCCCGGTCGTACGACGGGGCCACCACAGTCGGCGCGGCGAGCCCGGTGGCCAGCCCGGACGGCACCGCCTGGTCCACCACGCGGGGCGCGTTCTGGGTCGGCGGCACGCTCTTCTACGGGATGAACGGCTCGCTGTGGCGGCGCACCTTCAACGGCACCGCCCTCGGCACGCCGTCGCTGGTCGACCCCTACCACGACGATTACTGGGACACCATCGACTCGGCCTCCGGCAACCAGACGTACGCCGGGAAGACCACCAACTTCTACGCCGAGATCCCGAACGTGACCGGGATGTTCTACAGCGGCGGTCGCCTGTACTACACCCTCGGCGGTCAGGGCGGCCTCTACTGGCGCTGGTTCACCCCGGACACCGGCGTGGTCGGCGCGGACAAGTTCACCGTCGCCGGGGTGACCGGCTTCGCCGACGCCGGCGCGGTCTTCCTGTCCGGCAACACCCTCTACAAGGTCAACCGGAGCACCGGTAACCTGTCCTCGACGAACTGGTCCGCCGGCGTGCCGACCGGTGCGTTCACCGTCCGTAGCGGCCCGGCCGTGGACGGCGTCGACTGGCGGGCGAAGGCCGTGTTCGTCGGCCCGTGACCGGCTGAACCAACCGTCCGGCCCGGCCCCGCACGATGGGGGCCGGGCCGGACGGCCTTCATTCGGTCCGGAGCGCCGCCTGCCGGCGCGGAGGCCGAATTATGGCCGACGGCGTCAGAACCGTCTTGCACGCCGGGCGGGGGCGGTGACATGATCTGCCGCGTCAGCCCGACGTGCGGAAGGGGGTGCGCTCGATGTTCAACGTCAACAGTTCCGCGCCCCGCCCCGATTTCCGCTGACTCGACTCCTGCGGGGCGCACCTCGATCAGGAGGAAGCACCCGTGAGTGCACAGATTCACTGCGTCACCGTCGAGACCGACGACCCGTACGTCCTGGCAAGCTGGTGGGCCGAGGTGCTCGACCGGAAGCTGCACGACGACGACCACCCGGGCGACCCCGAGGCGGTGCTCGTCGCGCCCGACGGGCACGGCCCCGATCTGCTCTTCGTGAGTGTGGGGGAGCGGCACGGCAAGGGCGCGTTCCACCTTGACCTTCACCCGGCCGAGGGCACCCGGGATGCCGAGGTCGAGCGGCTGCTCGGCCTCGGGGCCACCCTGGTCGCCGACCGGCGTCGCCCGGACGGCACCGGCTGGGTGGTGCTGGCCGACCCGGAGGGCAACGAGTTCTGCGTCTGCCGCGGGCCGGCGGAACGGGCCGCCTCGCACTGATCCGCACAGCGAACCGGGCCCCCGCCAGCTTGGCGGGGGCCCGGTCACCGGTCTGTCGGAAGGGTCAGTCCTTCTTCTCGATCTCGCCCCGCATCGCGACGAACTGCGGCTTGAGGTCGGCACCGGACTTGAAGTAGATGACGATCATCCCGAGGCTGCCCCGGTCGGCCCAGACGCAGACCCCCAGCGGGACGCCACCGGCGTCGCCGTCGCCGCACTTGGCCTCGCCGCCCAGCGGGCCGGCGTCGACCGACTTGAGCTCCTTGATGCCGAGCCCGACGCTCATGCCGTCAATGGCGTCGTCCAGCTCCTTCTTCGGGTCGGCCATCAGGCCGGACGCGCCGGCGATCAGGACCAGGTCCTGCTTCGCCGGGTCACCGTAGATGCTGCCGATGACGCTGGTCGCCCCCGGCACGACGCCATTGATCTCAGTCTTCAGCTCGTTCGCGGCGGCCTGGAGGTCCGGGTCGGTCGCCTTCGCCCGGCCGCCCAGCGTCTCGGGCTCGACCAGACGGGTCTTGGTGGCGTCGACCGCGTCCTTCACCGTCTCCTTAACGGTCTCCACCTTGTCCTTCAAGGCGAAGTAGATGGCCGTGCCGCCGCCCACGCAGAGCACGAGCACGACGGCCAGGATGATCAGCAGGATCTTGCCGACCTTGGACTTCTTCGGCGGCGGGCCGGCGGGGGCGCCGAAGCCCGGCTGCCCGGCCGGCGGGAAGCCGCCCGGCTGCTGCGGGGCCTGCGGGTAGTCGCCGCCGTACTGGGGCTGCTGCGGCGGCTGGTAGCCGCCGGGCTGCTCCTGCGGCGGGGGGTAGGAACCGGGGTAGGGACTGGACGGCGGCTGCGACATGATCTTGGTCAGCTCCTGTAAGAAAGCAAGGAACGTGATCGTATCGAGCCCCGCCAAGCGCCCGCCGTCCGGCGGGGCGGGGGTGGCGAAAACGGAACCGGCTCGTGACCCGGCACGTCGAACGACGATCGCGGTGGCCGGACCATCCAGGCGGGACAATCGGCCACCGCGATCGCGGACAGCGGTGCGTGGATCAGGCTGACCGCAGAGGTGAAGTTGTCACCGCAGGCTGGCCATCCCGCGCGGCAGGAAACGCCGGCCGGTGACCCGCTCGGCGGTGCCGGTCCGATCCAGGTACGGCGTGACGCCGCCCAGGTGGAACGGCCAGCCGGCGCCGAGGATCAGGCACAGGTCGATGTCCTGCGCCTCGGCGACGACGCCTTCGTCGAGCATCAGCCGGATCTCCTGCGCCAGCGCGTCGAGGGCGTTCCGCCGGACCTGCTCGGCGGTCAGCGGCTGATCGCCGACCACGAGCAGCTTGGCGACGTCGGCGTTGATCTGGTCGTTGACGACGATCGGCTGGCCGGAGTCGGCGATACGCTTCAGGTTCTCGCTGACTCCGAACCGGTCCGGGAAGGCGGCGTGCAGGGTGCCGCCCACGTGGTACGCCACGGCCGGGCCGACCAGTTGGAGCAGCGCGAGCGGACGCATCGGCAGACCCAGCGGGTCCAGCGCGCTGTTGGCCACCTCCAGCGGGGTGCCGGCGTCGACGGCGGCGAACACCGCGCCGAGGAAACGGGTCAGCAGCCGGTTGACCACGAACGCCGGGGCGTCCTTGACCAGCACACTCGACTTCTTCAGCTGCTTGCCGACGGCGAACGCGGTGGCCAGGGTGGCGTCGTCGGTCCGCTCGCCGCGTACGATCTCCAGCAGCGGCAGCACGGCGACCGGGTTGAAGAAGTGGAAGCCGACCACCCGCTCCGGATGCTCCAGGTCCGCGGCCATGGCGGTCACCGACAGCGAGCTGGTGTTCGTCGCCAGCACCGCCTCCGGCTTGACGATCTTCTCCAGCTCGGCCCAGACCTGCTTCTTGACGGTCAGGTCCTCGAAGACCGCCTCGATGACGAAGTCACAATCGGCGAACGAAGTGAGCCGGTCCGGTGTCGACGCCGCGAAGACCTCTGCCTTCGGCGCGCCGCTGACCAGGCCGTACAGCTTGGCCGCCGTGCCCTTGTCCATCCGGCCCTTGCTGACGGCCTGCTCGATCTGGGTGTGCACGTAGCCGACGCCCTTGTCCACCCGGGCCTGGTCCAGGTCGGTCATGACGACCGGCACCTGGAGGCGGCGGGCGAACAGCAGGGCGAGCTGACTGGCCATCAGGCCGGCGCCGATGATGCCCACCTTGGTGACCGGGCGGGCCAGGCCCTTGTCCGGTGCGCCGGCCGGCCGCTTGGCCCGCCGCTGCACCAGGTCGAAGGCGTAGAGGCCGCTGCGCAGCTCCTCGGAGAAGACCAGGTCGGCCAGGGCCTCGTCCTCGGCCGCGGTGCCGGCGGCGAAGTCGGCGTCCTTCGCCGTCTCCAACAGGTCGAGCGCCCGGTACGCGGCCGGGACCGCGCCGTGCAGCCGCTGGTCGAGGGTCTGCCGGGCGAAGTAGAGCACGCCCGCCCACATGTCCCGGTCGACCTCGGGCCGGGTCACGGTGATCTCGCTCTTGACGACGCCGGCGGCCCACTCCAGGGACCGCTCCAGGAAGTCGGCCGGCTCCAGCAGCACGTCCGCGATGCCCATCTCCGCCGCCTGCTTCGGCTTGAGCATTCGGTTCTGCATCAGCGGGTTCTGGAGGATCACCTGGGTGGCGGCCGGGATGCCGATGAGGTTCGGCAGCAGTTGGGTGCCGCCCCAGCCGGGCACCAGACCGAGGGAGACCTCGGGCAGCGCGAGGGCCGTGGCCCCGCCAGAGAGCGTCCGGTAGTGGCAGTGCAGAGCCAACTCCAGGCCGCCGCCCATCGCCGCGCCGTTGACGAAGGCGAAGGTCGGAACCGTGCTGTCCTTGAGTCGGGCGAAGACCCGGTGGCCGAGCCGGCCGATCTCCAGCGCCTGCTCGCGATTCTCCAGCAGCGGCAGGCTGGTGATGTCCGCGCCCACACAGAAGACGTACGGCTTGCCGGTGACCGCGATGAACGCCGGGTCGGCGGCCAGGGCCGCGGTGATCGCCTCGTCCAGGCTGGCCAGGCCGGCCGGGCCGAAGGTGTTCGGCTTGGTGTGGTCGAAGCCGTTGTCCAGGGTGATCAGGGCGGCGGGACGGTCCAGCCCCGGCACGTTCACCTGCCGCAGCAGCGCCCTGGTGACGACCTCGTTCGGTGCGGCGAGCGCGCTCACTTGTCTCCACCCTCCCGCTGAGCCTGCTTGCTGGACTCCGTCCAGTGTGGGTTCTCCCAGATGACCGTGCCGCCCATGCCGATGCCGATGCACATGGCGGTGAGGCCGTAGCGGACCTCGGGGTGCTCGGCGAACTGCCGGGCAAGCTGGGTCATCAGCCGTACGCCGGAGGAGGCGAGCGGGTGACCGATGGCGATCGCACCGCCCCACGGGTTGACCCGCGGGTCGTCGTCGGCGATGCCGAAGTGGTCGAGGAAGGCGAGCACCTGCACGGCGAACGCCTCGTTCAGCTCGAACAGGCCGATGTCGTCGATGCTCAGGCCGGCGATGCGCAGCGCCTTCTCGGTCGACGGGATCGGGCCGACGCCCATCACCTCGGGCTCGACGCCGACGAAGCCGTACGACACCAGCCGCATGGCGATCGGCAGGCCCAGCTCGCGGGCGGTCTCCTCGGCGACGATCAGCGCGGCGGTGGCGCCGTCGTTCAGGCCGGCCGCGTTGCCCGCGGTGACCTTTCCGTGCGGGCGGAACGGGGTCTTCAGGCCGGCGAGCTTCTCCAGCGAGGTGTCCCGGGGCGCTTCGTCAGTGGTGGCCAGGCCCCTGCCGCCGTCCTCGTCGCGGATCGCGACCGGCACCAGGTCGCCCTGGAGCTTGCCGTTGGCGTACGCCTTGGCGGTCCTCTGCTGCGAGGCGAGCGCGAATGCGTCGGCGCGCGCCCTGGTGATGTGCGGGACGCGGTCGTGCAGGTTCTCCGCGGTGGCGCCCATGACGAGGGCGGACGGGTCGACCAGCTTCTCCGCGATGATCCGCGGATTCGGGTCGACGCCCTCGCCCATCGGGTGGCGCCCCATGTGCTCGACGCCGCCGGCGATGGCCACGTCGTACGCGCCCATGGCGATGCCACCGGCGACGGTGGTGACGGCGGTCATCGCGCCGGCGCACATCCGGTCGATGGCGAAGCCCGGCACCGTCCTGGGCAGGCCGGCCAGCAGGGCGGCGGTGCGGCCGATGGTCAGGCCCTGGTCGCCGATCTGGGTGGTGGCCGCGATGGCGACCTCCTCGACCCGCTCCGGCGGCAGCTGCGGGTTGCGCCGCATCAGCTCGCGGATGCAGCGGATCACCAGGTCGTCGGCGCGGGTGTTGGCGTACATGCCACCCGCCTTGCCGAACGGGGTGCGGACGCCGTCGACGAAGACGACATCCCGAACTTCACGGGGCACTTGGAGCCTGCTTCCTACTAGTTGCTCATTGCTGAGCGGTTCGGATGGTTCGCTCTCCGCCTGGCTGTGGTGGTCGGGCTGGAGTCCTGGACCGGCAGTCTGGTCCGGTGGCGATCGGTCCGGTCCTGCAGGATCTGCTTCACCTTCTGGTGTGGGGTGTGCAGGGCGATGTCGGGGTCGCCTAATCGGTGCAGGATGTTGATCGCGGCGTTCATGTCGGCCTGCCACGCCACCCTGCAGGTAGTGCAGTGAAACCGGTCCCCGCTGCGGTGGCCGAACCGCCCGCAGCGGTGACAGGTTTGTGAGGTGTAGGCGGCGTTGACGGGAACGTGCGCAGAACCTCTGCGCTCCGACACGTTTTCGAGGGCCTCGGCGGTGACTCCTTTGGTCCACGCGGCGAGACGCCGATTGATGTTCTTGCCGAGCTTCTTACGTCCGGCGAAGCGTTTGGTGAGATCTTCGGCCACTATCGTGGCGGCCTTGTCCACGGCCTCGTGCACGGCGGTGAAGATCTCCGTCCGCACCCGCGCCCGATGCCGGGCCGCCTGCCGGTCCCGCTTGACGGTGCCGAGATTGTTGACCTTGATCCGGTACGCCTTCGCATGGTTTCCACGGGCGGCGGCGGTGTTGGCGATCGAACGGAGCTTCGCTCGCCGGCGGTTGCGTTCCTTCAGCCGGTCCGACTCCGTGGTCAGCAGCTCGCCGAGCCGGGTGCCGTAGGGATCACCGTCGGAGTCGGTGAGGGCTTCGGTGTAGCCCTTGTCCACACCGACCGTCGCCTCACCGCAGGGCCGCTGCGACGACGGCATGTGCGCTGCGTCGATCTGGTAGTGCACCTCGACCCGGCCGCCGCGCAGGATCAGCCGCAGGGTGCCCGTCGGCGCGACCGTGGTGGACAGCGGGATCCTGACCATCTTGCGGGGTTGCAGGCCCGGGACCGCGAGCCACAACCGGCCACGGTCATCAACCATCGTGTTGTGTTGGTCGGCGCGCACGACGATCTGATTGTGCGTGCGGTTGCGGCCCCGTTTCCAGTGCTGGCGCATCTGCCGGGCCAGGAACGGATCGGCAGCCCATTGGTCGGCCCTCAGTGCCAACCGGCGAGCCTGCTCAACCAGAGCGGCATACTTACCCGGATTCAGGCCGGCTGAATACGCAATACGCGTGACCCTCACCGGCCATCCCCAGACGCCAGATCGACCCCGTTGAGTTCCTTCTCGTAGCGCCGTAGCCCGTACAGCCGGCCCGAGAAGGTACCTACGATGGCTAGGAGGTCCTCGACCAACTCTCGCCTGGGGGACAGGGCCTCCTGATTGGCCACGATGATCTCGCAGCCGCCACGCGCGGCCACATGCTCCAGGAAATCGAAGCCGAACCGAGCCAGCCGGTCCTTGTGAGCCACCACCAGCGTGGCGACCTCACCCCGGTCGATGGCGTCCATCAACGCCAGGAACTTCTCCCGGCTTTGGTCCATCCCACCACCGACCTCGCTGACCCACTCGTCCACCGCCAGGCCACGAGCCAGACAGAACTGCTGCATCGCCGACACCTGCGAGGCCAGGTCGGCCTTCTGCCCGGGCGACGAGACCCGGCAGTACACCACGACCTTGCGTCGGGCGACGTCGAAGCCGGGCTGCAGCACTTTGCGCACATCGGTGTCGTCGAAGTACCGCTGCCCCGACGACGGCAGACGGCGGGCCACAATCCGGCCTTCCGCCTCCCATCGACGCACCGTGCTCACCGAACGACCGATCCGCGTAGCGAACTCACCGATCCGATAGGCACTGCCCACAGCGGTCGACCATAGACAGATATGGCCAGTAAAGCGACCACTACGCTGCTCCTTATCGACCACGATCCGGCCCGGTGCCGACCGGCGGCGTCACGGGCCGATCGAAGGTTGTCTGCACGGGCGTTTCCTCGGATGCTACTTGTCAGTAACCAGCTGCGTCACCACCTCCCCGTGTGGCTCGCCCCACATCGGATGCGGTAGTTGGCGACACATAATAGTGAGGCTATTATGTGTCGCATGGTAGCTGTGGAGGGCTCCGAGGGAGACGACCGGCAGACCCAGCTGCTCCGGGGCGCCCTCGACATGTGCCTGCTGGCATTGCTGGATCGCGAGCCCGCCCACGGTTACGAACTGGTCCGCCGACTGGACGACGCCGGACTGGCGGGAGTCGGCTACGGCACCGTCTATCCACTGCTCACCCGGTTGCGGCGGCTCGGGCTGGTCACCGACGTGATGCAGGAGAGCCGGAGCGGCCCGCCGCGCAAGGTCTACGCGCTCAGCGGGGAGGGGCGGCGACGACTCGCCGCCTGGAAACAGCAGTGGAGAACCTTCGTCGACACGGTCGACGCCGCCATCACCGACACGCACACCACCGGGAGGTAGCCGTGCAGGACGCGGACGACGTCATCGCCATCGCCGAACACGAGTGGCGGGCCCTCGGGGTGGTTCCCCGCGACCGGGCGGCGCTCGCCGACGACCTGCGCCGCGAACTGGAGGCCGCGGCCGCCGACGGCGTCACCCCCCGGCAGTTGCTCGGCGACGCCGACGTGCGGGCGTTCGCCCGGCGACTCGCCGCAGAGGCCGGCGCCGGCCGTCTGCGGCACGAGACCGATCGCCTCCTGCGCACCGCGTTCGTCGGCGCGCTGCCCGGCCTGGTGCTCTCCTGGCTGCTGCTGTGGACGCCGACGCCGGTGTCGTTCCCGGCGGCGCTGTCGGTCGCCCTCGGGCTGCTGCGGTACCTGATCTGCGTCCTCGCCGTGCTCGGCGGCGCGCTCCTCGCCGTACGCCAGCGGATGGCGGATGTTCCCGCGATCGGCCGGACGGTGCGGGCGATGGCCCTGCTCCTGCCGATGGCCGGGCTGCTGGTGACGCCGATGACCATGGCCTTCGCCTGGACCACGGGCTACAGCACCGCACTGCCGGTGCTGCTGGCCGAGGCGGCCCTGGTGGGTGGCGCTTTGGCCGGGGCGACGGTGCTGGCCCGCCGGTGGGCGCTCGCACCAGCACTGCGGGACGCCCGCCCGGCAGCCACCGCGAGCCGGTGACCCCGCCCCGACCACAGGCCCCTCCGGCGGCGGGCAGCCACCGGAGGGGCACGTCGGTCAGGTGAGCGCGTCCGTCCCGGGAAGCTGGTCCGCCAGCTTCTCGGTGAGCAGCCCGATCTGCCATTCCCGGGCGCCGAAGCCGCGCAGCGTCTCCGCGACGGATTCGGCGGTGATCTCCTCTGGCGGCTGCCAGGCGAGGCGGCGGACGTAGTCCGGTGCGATGAGGTTCTCCGCCGGCAGGTTGTGCGCGCCGGCCGTGCCGACCACTACCTCCCGGCAGCGGGCCAGCCTCCCGGCGGCCACCGGGTCGCGCTCCGCCCACCGGTGCGGAGGGGGCGGACCCTCCACGACCGGGGTCGCCGGCAGCGCGTCGTCGGGCAGTTGGCGTGCGTCGTCCAGGGCCGCCAGCCAGGTACGGGCCAGCCGGCGCACCGAGCGACCACCGAAGCCGGGGAGGGTGAGCAGGGTCTTCTCGTCCTTCGGGTCCAGCTCGGCGGCGGCCACGATCGCCGAATCCGGCAGCACCCGCCCCGGGGCCGCGTCCCGTCGAGCGGCGATCTGGTCGCGGGCGTACCAGAGGGAGCGCACCCGGGCCTGCGCCCGGGCGCCGCGCACCCGGTGGATGCCGGAGGTACGCCGCCACGGCTCGGCCCGGACCCGGGGCGGGCGGGCGCCGTTGCGGACCAGCGCGGCGAACTCCTCCGCCGCCCACTCCGACTTGCCCTGCCGGCGCAGCTCCTCGTCGAGGGCGTCGCGCAGGTCGACCAGCATCTCCACGTCCAGCGCCGCGTACGTCAGCCAGGCCTCCGGCAGCGGCCGGCTGGACCAGTCCGCCGCCGAGTGGTGCTTCTCCAGCGTGTACCCGAGCAGTTGTTCGGTCAGCGCGGCGAGGCCGACCCGCTCGAACCCGGCCAGCCGGGCGGCCAGTTCGGTGTCGAAGAGTCGGCGCGGGCGCAGCCCCACCTCGGCGAGGCAGGCGAGATCCTGGCTGGCCGCGTGCAGCACCCATTCGGCCTCGGCGATCGCCGCGTCCAGGGCGGAGAGGTCGGGCAGCGGCAGCGGGTCGATCAGCGCGGTGCCGGAGCCGGCTCGCCGCAGCTGCACGAGATAGGCCCGCTGGCTGTAGCGGTATCCGGAGGCGCGTTCGGCGTCCAGGGCCACCGGGCCGGTGCCCGCGGCGAAACGCGCCACGATCTCGTCGAGTTCGCTCGGCGTGGCCGCCGGCACGGGGGTGCCCTCACGGGGCGCGGTCAGCGGCACGGGCTCGCCGGCGCCGGGTTCGGTCCCCGCGTCCGCCGGCTGCGGCGCGGCCGACAACGGATCTGGCGGTGCCTCTCCCGTACGGCTTTCGGCGGCCCGACGGCGCTGGGGTGGTTCGTCGGTCACCTGACAACCCTAGTTCGCCGGGGGAACCGGTGTGCGTAGCCGGTCCACCGTGTGTCGGCGGGATGGCCGGCGGGCGTCCTGACCGGGCCGGATGGCGTCATCGTGGCCGGGCACCCGCTCAGGCGGCGCCGGCCGGACGACGGGAGGACAGGGCCGTCACGCCGGGCGGCGGCAGCCCGGCCGTCGAGGCGAGCAGGGCGCACCAGCCGAGCAGGTGCGCCGCGAGGTCGGCCCCGAGCGGCGTCCACGAGGCGCGGATCTCAATGTCCCCGGCGGCGGGCGGCCCGGCCAGCTCGCCGAAGCGGGTGGAGAGCGTCTGGGTGACCGTGCCGCCGATCGCCCGGTGCCGGGCGTCCTGCGCGTCCAGCGCGTCGATCAGCCAGGCCCAGCCCACCGTGGGCAGCAGCGGGTCGCTGGCCAGATCCACCTCCAGCTCGGCGGTGACATAGGTGACCAACCGCAGGGTGCCCTGCCAGGCCTCGTGGCCGGCCGGGTCGTGCAGCAGGATCAACCGGCCGGTGGCCACCTCGTCGTCGCACCGCAGCACCGCCGCGGAGAGCGCGAACGCGTACGGGGCCAGACGCTGGGGGGCGCCGACCTCCTCCAGCACGATCTCGGCGCGGGGCGTCACCGATCGTAGCCCCGCGACCGCGCGGGCGAACGTTTCCGGAAGCGCGATCGGGGGGGCCATGCCGGCAGCCTATGCCGCCGCCGTCCCGCACGCCGTCATGGCGCGCCGAGCGGGCATGCGTGTTGAGACGGGGCCCCTGCTCTACCGGAGGCGTTGACAAGGGCCCCTCCGTTCACGTCACAAAAGGTGACGGTGGCGGCGGGGTGGGCGGGGCGGCGTGGCACGATTGCCGCGATGACCACCGAAACGACGGGCGCTGCCGCCCGAGACGAAAAATCCCGCCACAGCGGGCCGGCCCACTCGGCCTTCGTCCGCGCCTGCCGCCGCGAGCCGGGGACGCACACCCCGGTCTGGTTCATGCGCCAGGCCGGCCGCTCGCTGCCGGAGTACCGCGAGATCCGGGCCAACGTGCCGATGCTGGAGTCGTGCCGCCGCCCCGAGCTGGTCACCGAGATCACCCTCCAGCCGGTCCGCCGGCACGGGGTCGACGCGGCGATCCTGTTCAGCGACATCGTGGTGCCGGTGGCCGCCGCCGGCGTCGATCTGGACATCGTGGCCGGCACCGGGCCGGTGGTGGCCGAGCCGGTCCGCACCGCCGCCGACGTCGACCGGATCCGCCCGATCACCCGCGACGACGTGTCCTACGTGGACGAGGCGGTCCGGCTGCTCGTCGCCGAGCTGGGCGACACCCCGCTGATCGGCTTCGCCGGCGCCCCGTTCACCCTGGCCAGCTACCTGGTCGAGGGCGGGCCGTCGCGTAACCACGCGAAGACCAAGGCACTGATGTACGGCGACCCGGACCTGTGGCACGCGCTCTGCGCGCGGCTGGCCGAGGTGGCGCTCTCCTTCCTGCGGGTGCAGGTCGACGCAGGGGTCTCCGCCGTGCAGCTCTTCGACTCCTGGGCCGGCGCGCTCTCCGAGGCCGACTACCGGCGCTACGTGCTGCCGCACTCGATCCGGGTGCTCGGCGGCCTGGCCGACGCGGGAGTGCCCCGGATCCACTTCGGGGTGGGCACCGCCGAGCTGCTCGGCGCGATGGGCGAGGCCGGCGCCGACGTGGTCGGCGTGGACTGGCGTACGCCGCTGGACACCGCGACCCGTCGGATCGGCCCGGACAAGGCCGTGCAGGGCAACCTCGACCCGTGCGTGCTGCTCGCCCCGTGGCCGGTGGTGGAGGCCGAGGTGCGCCGGATCCTCGACCAGGGCCGCGCGGCTCCCGGTCACGTGTTCAACCTCGGTCACGGCGTCCTGCCGGAGACCGATCCCGACGTGCTGACCCGGGTGGTCGCGCTGGTGCACGAGCTGTCCGCGCGGCCCGTCGAGTAGGGGAGGGGCCGTGGCGCGACCGTGTCGGGTGGCAATCATCGGTGGTGGGATCGCCGGGCTGGCCGCCGCCGTCCGGTTACGCGACCGCGCCCCCGCCGGCACCGAGGTCACCGTGTACGAGCAGTCCGGCCGCCTCGGCGGCAAGCTGCGTACCGGTGAGCTGGCCGGCGGGCCGGTCGAGTTCGGCGCCGAATCCTTCCTGATGCGCGACCCGGCCGGCGGGGAGTCGGCCGCGGTGGCCCTGGCCCGCCGGCTCGGCCTGGCCGGCTCGATCGTGCACCCGAGCGTCGGGCAGGCCGCGCTGGTCGTCGACGGCGGGCTGCGCCCGATCCCGGGCGGCACGCTGGTGGGCGTACCCGGTGACCTGGCGAAGGTGACGGCGGTGGCCCGGCCGGCCGCGGACGCCGACACCGACGGCGGTCGGCCGCTGCTCGCCGCGGACGCCGACGTGCCGGTCGGTGCTCTGGTCCGGGCACGGTTCGGCGACGAGGTCGTCGACCGGCTGGTCGACCCGATGCTCGGCGGCGTCTACGCGGGCCGGGCCGACGACCTCTCCCTGGTCACCACCATGCCGGCCCTCGCCCGGGCGGCCCGGGTCGAGCACACCCTGGTCGGGGCGGTCCGGGCCGCGCAGGCCGCCGCGCCCCGCGCCCCCGGCGCGCCGGTCTTCGGCACCCTGGCCGGCGGGCTGAGCACCCTGGTCGAGTCGGCGGCGACCGCCAGCGGCGCGACGATCCGCCGGGACGCCGCCGTCCGCGAACTGCACCGCACCGCCACCGGCTGGCGGCTGGTGGTCGGCCCGACCCGTGCGCCGTCGAACGTCGACGTCGACGCGGTGGTGCTCGCCGTGCCGGCCCGTCCGGCCGCCCGGCTGCTCGCCGAGCCGGCGCCCGAGGTGGCCGCCGCCGTCGGCGGGCTGGACTACGCCAGCGTGGCCCTGGTCACCATGGCCCTGCCGGAGCCGGAGTTGCCGGAGCTGTCCGGGTTCCTGGTGCCGGCCACCGAGGGGCTGCTGATCAAGGCGGCCACGTTCTTCACCACCAAGTGGGGGCACCTGCGCCGGGCGGACGGGCTCGCCCTGGTCCGCGCCTCCGTCGGCCGGTACGGCGACGAGACGTCGCTGCAGCTCACCGACGACGACCTGGTCGCCACCGTGCACCGGGAGCTGTCGAAGGTGCTCGGCGGCCCACTGCCGACGCCGGTCGCCCGGCACGTGCAGCGGTGGGGCGGGGCCCTGCCGCAGTACGCCCCCGGTCACCTCGGCCGGGTGGCGGCGGCCCGGGCGGCGCTGCGCGCCACCCACCCGACGCTGGCCCTGGCCGGGGCCGGCTACGACGGCGTCGGCATCCCGGTCTGCGTCCGCTCCGGCGAGACGGCGGCCGAAGAGATCATCACAGCACTGGGAGGATCGGCATGACCGAGCAGACGAACGCGGCCCGGCTGCGGGAGCTCAACGAGACCATCCGCTACACCATGTGGTCGGTGTACCGGGCCACCAGCCCGCTCCCGTTGCTGCGCGAGAACGTCGTCGACGAGGTCGAGTCCCTCTTCGCCGAGTTGGCCGGCAAGGACGTGACCATCCGTGGCACGTACGACGTGGCCGGCCTGCGCGCCGACGCGGACCTGATGATCTGGTGGCACTCCGCGTCGAGCGACGCGCTGCAGGACGCGTACCTGCGGTTCCGCCGGACCACGCTGGGCCGGGCGCTCACCCCGGTCTGGTCGCAGCTGGCGCTGCACCGGCCGGCCGAGTTCAACAAGAGCCACATCCCGGCGTTCCTGGCCGATGAGCAGGCGCGCGACTACGTCTGCGTCTACCCGTTCGTCCGCTCGTACGAGTGGTACCTGCTGCCGGACGCCGAGCGGCGCGAGATGCTCGCCGAGCACGGGAAGATGGCCCGCGGCTACCCGGACGTGCGGGCCAACACGGTGGCCTCCTTCGCCCTCGGCGACTACGAGTGGATGCTCGCCTTCGAGGCGGACGAGCTGCACCGGATCGTCGACCTGATGCGCGACCTGCGGGCCTCCGGGGCCCGCCGGCACGTCCGCGAGGAGGTCCCCTTCTACACCGGCCGCCGCCGTTCGATCGCCGACATCGTCAGCTGCCTGATGTGAAAGCAGGGCCCCGGCGTGGTGCCGGGGCCCCTTCTCATACCTTCGTCAGGCGGTCGCGGTGCAGGCCCAGAAGGGGGTTGCACTATTGCCGGAGGCGAGGAAGCCGAAGGTGGTGTGCCCCCCGGCGCCCAGTGACCCGTTGTAGCTCTCGTTCTGGGCGATCACCGTGGGCCCGTAGCTGGTGACCTGGGCATTCCACGCCTGGCTGATCTGCTGGCCGCTCGGGAACGTCAGGTTGACCATCCAGCCCTTGATCGCCAAGCCGTCGGCGGTCACCGTCACCTCACCCTGGAAGCCGCCGGTCCAGGAGTTGATGAGCCGGTAGGTGACGACGCAGCTTTTCTCCGGTGCCGCGGTCGGGGGAGCCGTCGTCGGCGGGCGGCTGGTCGGGGGAGTGGTGGTCGGGGGAGGCGTGGCCGGCGGCGGGGTCGGGGTGGTCGGCGGCGGGCTGTTCGGCGGGGTGGTCGGCGGGGTGGTTGGGGTCGAGCCACCGAAGTCGACGTCGCTGCAGAAGTAATACGACTGGTCCATGTGGCTGGCCTGCCAGATGGTGTAGACCATGTGCCGGCCGGTGCGGCCCGGCGCGTTGCCCGCCACCTGGATCGACACGCCGCCCGTCTCCGGCGTCCACTTACTCGCCGGGGTGTTGCCGATCTGGCCGACCAGTTCCAGATCGCTCCACGCCAGCGGCTTGGTCAACGCGTTGAAGCCCTGCTTCGAGACGTACACCCGGATGTAGTCGGCTCCGTGGCTGGCCTGGTCGTACAGCTTGATCCGGAAGTTGTTGGTGATCGACGTGGTCTTCCACGCGCCGACGGTGTCCATGGCGTTGTACCGGCCGG
The DNA here is from genome assembly GCF_040649295.1 of Micromonospora sp. NPDC048999. Lineage (NCBI taxonomy): Bacteria > Bacillati > Actinomycetota > Actinomycetes > Micromonosporales > Micromonosporaceae > Micromonospora > Micromonospora sp. NPDC048999. Next base: position 191,551 of record NZ_JBEZFI010000006.1, read on the forward strand.
ACTGGGTGTGACCGGCACTGCACAGTTGGCCGTCCGGAATGGCCGCCTGGTGGTTGCCCGCGACGCCCTCGCGGAACAGGCCGTTCCAGTTCCACATGGCCTGCGGGTCGGCCTGCCAGGCCTGCCAGCACATCGGGTCCTGGGTGGCCATCGCCGGATTCTGGAAGTCGTTGCCCCAGCGCTGCCAGCAGCCGTAGTTGCGCGACGCCGGGTCCACCACCGACCCGTGCGCGGAGGCCGGGCTGGCCAGGATGGTGGTGAGCAGCGCGGCGACGAGCGCGCCGACGGCGAGGAACGCCGCCGCGACCGGGGTGCGGCGGCGGTGCGGAGTGGACATGTGAGCCTCCGGGGGGTGGGGTCGGTCGAACGACGCCCGGACGGCGCGGAGTTGCCCCCTCCTGCGCCCCGCTTTTATTGCTCCCGCGACGGCTCTGCCTGGCAGGCTTTCACAATAAAGTGGTGACCGTCAATGTCTCCTCATCGGGGTGTGCGGAATGCCGTCCTCGACGTACCCGGGCCCGCTGACCGCGAAGCCGTGGCCGGCGTAGAAGTCGACCAGGTAGCTCTGTGCCTCCAGCACGCACGGGCCCGCCCCGACCAGGGCCAGCGCCTCGGTCATCAGCCGGCCCGCCAGGCCCGCGCCGCGGGCGGTCGGGGCCACCACCACCCGGCCGATCCGCGCCACGCCGCCCGGGTCGGCCAAAATCCGCAGGTACGCCACCACCGCGCCGTCGCGGGTCAGCCAGAGGTGCCGGGTGCCGGGTTCGACGTCCCGGCCGTCCAGCTCCGGGTACGGGCAGGCCTGCTCCACCACGAACACGTCGATGCGCAGCCGGAGCAGGTCATGGAAGGTGCGGGCGTCCAGCTCGGCGAAGCTCGCGACATGTGACTCGATGGGCATCCCGCGATGGTAGGCCGCGGTGACCGGTGCTACGACACCACCGGTTACCGACGGTGACGCCGTACACCCGACCAAGCCCTTGAGAGCGATATGCCTCTCAGTCATGAATATGACTTGGAGGCATATCGCTCTCTGGTTATTGGTGTCGCCCGGGCGCGACGCGCGGGCTGGCCTCAGGCTGGGCGGGCGCCCACCGCGTCGCGGATCTCGGCGCCCTGGGCGCCCTCTACAGCGCGGGCGCAGTGGGCGCAGCAGAAGAAGCGGCCGGATACCTCGACGCCGTGGCCGACGATCTTGATCTGGCAGTGCTCGCAGATCGGCGCCATCTTGTGGATCGCGCACTCGAAGCAGTCGAAGGTGTGCGTGGCCCCGCTGGAGGTGCGCACCTCGAACGCCATCCAGTAGTCGTTGCCGCAGACCTCGCAGGTAGCCATACAAACCCCCCGAAATTGGACGAATAGCCCAACCTTAACGGGGTTCCAGGCGGATCGAGACCGAGTTCACGCAGTGCCGGGTGTCCTTCGGGGTGAACCGCTCACCCTCGAAGACGTGCCCCAGGTGGCTGTCGCACCGAGCGCAGCGGATCTCCGTACGGCGCATGCCGAGGGTGTTGTCGGGGATCTCCTTCACCGCCCCCGGGATGGCGTCGTCGAAGCTCGGCCAGCCGCAGTGCGAGTCGAACTTGTCCTCGCTGCGGAACAGCTCCGCCCCGCAGGCCCGGCAGTGGTAGACGCCGGGGGCCTTGGTGTCGACGTACTCGCCGGTCCACGGTCGCTCGGTGCCGGCCTCGCGGAGCACGCGGAACTCCTCGGGGCTCAGCCGGACCCGCCACTCGTCCTCGGTGGTGGGCAGTTCACTCTCGGAAAGACTCACCGGTCAACGGTACGTCGAGCGTCGGTGGCATCGCATATGGTCGCGCAATGGCTGGCAGCAAAGCCGCCGTCGAGGAGATCGAGGTCGCCGGGCACACCGTACGGCTCAGCAGCCCGGACCGGGTGATCTTCCCGCAGCGCGGTTTCACCAAGGCGGACGTCTTCCACTACTACCTGTCGGTGGGCGAGGGGATCATGCGCGCCCTGCGCGACCGGCCCACCACATTGCAGCGCTTCCCCGAGGGAATCGAGGGGGAGATGTTCTTCCAGAAGCGGGTGCCGGCTCGGGGCGTACCCCCGTGGATCCGGACCGCGGAGATCAGCTTCCCCAGTGGCCGGACCGCCGCGGAGCTCTGCCCGGCCGACCTGGCGCACGTGGCCTGGGCCGCGCAGATGGGCACGGTGGTCTTCCACCCGTGGCCGGTGCGCGCCGCCGACGTCGACCGCCCCGACGAGCTGCGGATCGACCTGGACCCGCAGCCCGGCACCGACTTCGCCGACGCGGTCACCGCCGCCGGTGAGCTGCGCGCGCTGCTGGACGAGCTGGGCGCCACCGGCTGGCCGAAGACCTCCGGCGGCCGGGGCGTGCACGTCTACCTGCGTATCCAGCCGCGCTGGACCTTCGTCGAGGTGCGCCGGGCCACCATCGCGCTGGCCCGGGAGCTGGAACGGCGTCGCCCCGAGCTGATCACCACCGCCTGGTGGAAGGAGGAGCGGGGCAGCAAGGTATTCGTCGACTACAACCAGATGGCACGGGATCGGACCATTGCCTGCGCGTACTCGCTGCGGGCCACCGCCCGGGCCACCGTCTCCACGCCCGTCGACTGGGACGAGCTGACCGACGTCGAACCGGACGACCTCCACCTGGGCAGTGTGCCGGCCCGGCTGGCCGAGCGGGGCGACCCGCACGCCGGCATCGACGACGCCCCGTGGGACATCACGCCGCTGCTGGAGTGGGTCGAGCGGGACGCCGCCGCCAGCCAGGGCGACCTGCCGTACCCGCCGGAATACCCGAAAATGCCCGGCGAGCCGAAGCGGGTGCAGCCCTCCAAGGACCGCGACCGCCCCCGCACCTGATCATCCGGTGGCTGGACGCCCGGCCCGCCCGCCCGTAGGGGCGCTGTCTTTTGTGCGGGTCGGGTAGCGGTCTGCACGACCTTTGGAGCTGATGGCATAGACGATTCACTGCCGATCCGGCGCTGACTCGCCTGTGCTATCAGCTCCAAAGGTCGTGCAGACTTGCCTGCTCGCCCGGCGAGGGCGCCGCCGGTCGGGCGCGACAGCGAATCCCTGTGGCCAGTGCCCTAGCGGAGGACAGATAACGATCATGTAACGGGCGCGAACCTTTTCCGGCCCCTGGCGGGTCTCCCTTGTCGTCGGCCCGACCGGGGGCCAGGGAGGGACGTCGGATGAAGCTGGTGTGGAGGCGGGCCGTCGAGGCGCGCGGGCTGCTGCTCGCCGCCGCCGTCGCGGCCCTGGTCGCGGTCGCGCTGGTCACCGGGCTCTCCGACTACAGCCGTCGAGCCGTCGACGCCGGCCAGCGGGCGGTGCTCGCCGCCGCACCCGCCGAGGAGCGCAGCCTGCTGGTCAGCGGCTCCGGCGGCCGGGACGCCGCGGCGTACGCCGAGCGGGACCGGGCGGTCCGCGCCCAGTTCGCCGACGGGCTCGGCGGCGTACCGGTGACCGTTGTGGACGCCCGTTACGGCACCGGGCGCGAGCTGACCGGGGACCTGGGCGCAGCCAGGGTCGGCACCGACGCGATGTTCGCCAACCTCGCCACCCTGGCCGACCTGCCCGCGCACGCCGAGCTGACCGCCGGCTCGTGGCCGACGCCCGGGGCAACGCCGTTGCAGGTCACCCTCCCCGAGCGGGTCGCCGGCCAGCTCGGGCTGCGGATCGGGGACCAGGTGCCGCTCTACGACCGCAGCGCGGAACGGGCCGGCGCGGTGGTGGTCGCCGGCACCTGGCGGCCCCGCGACCCGGGCGAGCCGTACTGGTGGCTGGCCCCGGGCGTGGGCGACAGCCAGGGGACCGGCGCGGTCACCTCGTACGGGCCGTTCGCGCTGGACCCGGCCGACTTCGCGCGCACCTTCCCCGGCTCCACGTCTGCCGCCTGGCTGGTCGCGCCCGACCTCGCCAGCGTCGAACCGAGCCGGCTGGTCGGGGTCAAGGCCGCCCTCGCCGACCTTGCTGAGAAGATCCCCGAGGCGACCGGTCTCGGCTCCTCCGCCCAGATCGTCAGCAATCTCGACCGGCTCGCCGACCGGCTCGGCCGGGCCGACCTGGTCGGCCGGTCCGCGCTGCTCACCCCGCTGCTGCTGATCGTGGTCCTCGGCGGGTACGCGCTGGTGCTGGTCGCCGCGCTGCTCACCGAGGACCGGCGGGCGCAGACCGCGCTGCTGCGCGCCCGGGGCGCCGCCCGGAGCCAACTCGCCGGCCTCGCCGTACGGGAGGCGGCCCTGGTGGTGGCGCCGGCCGCGTTGCTCGCCCCGCCGCTGACCGGGGTGGCGGTGCGGTGGCTCGGCAGCGACCTGCGGCTGGCCGGCGGCGCCCTCGGCCGGGTCTGGGCGGTCGCGGTCGCCGCCGCGATCGGGTGCCTGCTCGCCATGGTGCTGCCCGCGCTGCGGCGGGCCGGCACCTACGTCGCCGACATGGCGGCCCGATCCCGCCCGAGCCGGGGCGCGGCCGTGCAGCGGGCCAGCGTCGACCTGGCGCTCGTCGCGCTTGCCGTGCTCGCCTGGACCCAGCTGCGGCAGTACTCCTCGCCCGTCGCCGGGGCCGGCGGCCGGCTCGGCATCGACCCGCTGCTTGCCGCCGCGCCCACCATCGGCGTGCTGGCCGGGGCGGTGGTCGCGCTGCGGCTGCTGCCGCCGACGACCCGGTTCGCCGAGCGGTTCGTCGACCGGCGACCGTGGACCGCCACCATTCTCGGCATGTGGCAGGCGGGCCGCCGGCCGCACGCCGGCCCGGTGCTGCTGCTCGCCCTCGCCGTCGGCAGCAGCACCCTGGCCTGGTCGATGTTGGCCTCCTGGGAACGGTCGCAGGAGGAGCAGGCCCGGCACACCGTCGGCGCCGACCTGCGGCTGATCGAGCGCAACGGCGTCGCGCCGGCCGACCGGGCTGCCGCGCTGGCCGCGGTGCCCGGCCTGGACCGGATACTGCCGGCCTGGCGGGACGACATCCGACTGGGCCGCAAGGACCTGCCGGTGACCGTGGTCAGCCTGGACGCGGCCGGGGCGAAGGGGCTGCTCCGGCTCGACGACGCCGCCGGCAGCGCGTCCGCGCCGGAACTGCTCGACCGGCTTACGCGCCGCCTCACGCCCCCCGGCGTCGCGCTACCGGACGGTGCCCAGCAGCTCTCCGGCACCGTCCGCACCCCGGTCGACACACCGTTCGGGCAGCCGCGGGTCGCCGTCGCGGCGCTGCTCGCCACCGACGGCGGTAGGACCTGGCGACTGCCGCTGGCGGCCGGGCACGGCGACCGGGCGGTGCCGTTCTCCGTCCGGCTGCCGGACACCGGCGGTACGCCGCTGCGCCTGACCGGCTTCGAGGCCGACGGGGGCGGGGCGATCGGCGCCCGCTACCGGCTGCGCCTCGACGGGCTCCGGCTCACCGACGCGGGCGGAAGCGTGCTGCCGCTCTCCCTCGGCACCGGCTGGCGGATCACCGATGCGGCGCAGGGCCCGGGCGGTGCGGCCCTTGTCGACGGCGGCACCGTGGACGCCACGCAGCAGGTGACGGTGCCGGAAGGCCTCCTACGGTTCGCGAACCCGCCGTCGTCCCGGTTCGCCGTGGTGCCGGCCGGGGACGACCCGTCGGTGCCCGCGCTCATGACGCCCGGCGCCGTGGCGGCGTTGAACCTCCACGACGGGGACACGGTCACCCTCTCGCTCTCCGGGGTGTCCCTGCCGGTCCGGCTGGTCGGGCAGGTCGCGGCCGTGCCCGCCACCGAACGCGACGGGATCATGCTGGACCTGTCCGCGGCCGGCGACTGGCTGCTGCGGCAGCAGGGCAACGTCCGGCCGCTGTCCGAATGGTGGCTGGGCACCGGCAGCGACCATTCCGCCGCGGCGGCGGCCCTCGGCCACCTGCCCGGGACCACCCTGCTCGACCGGCGTCAGGTCGCGGCGGAGGCGGCTCGGGACCCGTACTGGCTGGGGGCCCGCACCGGCCTGCTGGCCGCCGCTCTCGGCGCGGTGCTGCTCGCCCTGGTCGGCCTGGCGGTCGACGTCTGGGCGACGGCCCGGCGCCGGATGGCGGAGTTCGCCGTGCTGCACACGCTCGGCGCGACGCCACGCCTGCTGGCCCGGGCGCTCCTGGCCGAGCAGGCCTTCCTGGCCGGCATCGGCGTCGGGGTGGGCCTGCTGGTCGGGGCGGGGGTCGCGGCCATCATGGTGCCGCTGGTGATTCTCACCCCGGCCGCCGGCCGGCCGGTGCCCGACGCGGCGTTCATCCTGCCCTGGGCACCGGTCGGGGCGACCGCGCTCGGGCTGCTGGCGGTCGCCCTGACGTTCAGCGCCGTCATCACGGCCGGCATCCGCCAGCGGGTGGCCGCGGCCCAGCTCCGGATCGGGGGAGAACGATGAGTCTGCTGGCGGTCGCCCGGCGGGTGCGGGCGTACGGGGGGCACTTCCTGCTGCTCGCCGTGCTGACCCTGGTCACCGCGCTGCTGATTACGGCGGTGCCCCGGGTCGCCGACCGGCTGACCGGGCAGGGGCTGCGGGCGTACGTCGCGGGCCAGCCGGTGGCCTACCGCGATCTGACCTACATCTCCGATCCGGAGTTGGTGTCGAAGAGCAGCACCCAGGTCGCCGCCAGGCGGGCCGGCGAGTTGGAGACGATCCAGGACCGGATGCCGCCCGCGGTCCGCACGGCGATCGGGGAGCGGTGGTACGTGGCGCAGACCACGTTCGGCCGGCTGCGCGGCCCCCAGTTGGCTCCCGAGAAGGGACTGTTCGACCTCAGCCTGCGTGTGGTGTCCGGCGTCCAGGACGCGGCCACCCTGGTCGAGGGGCGCTGGCCCGACGCGGACCCGGCCGGCGCGACCGAGGTGGCGCTGGCCGCCCCGGTGGCCGGCCAGCTCGGCCTGCGGGTCGGCGACCGGCTCAGCTACTCCCTGCTGGACCCGGCCGGCACGGTGTTGAATACCAGGGCTGTCGTCCTGGTGGGTGTGTTCGGGCCGAACGACCCGACCGGCGGTATCTGGGACGCGATGCCGTCGGTGCTGCGGGTCACCGAACCCCAGAAAGACGGCATGCCCTACCTGATCGTCGGAGTGACCGGCGATGGCGGCTTCGACGGCACGGCGGCCGCCGGCTGGCCGATCAACTTCGGCTGGCGCTACCGGGTCTCGCCGGACCGGATCACGGCCGGTCAACTCACCGCGCTGATCGACGGGCTGGCCGCCCTGGAGCGGACCCGCCCGGCCGGTCTCACCTTCACCCAGGGCGTCGACATCCCGCTGCGCCGCTTCGCGGAGTCGCTCGCCGCCGCCCGTACGCTGCTCGCCGTCATCGCCGCCGGGCTGCTCGCCACCCTGGCCGGCCTGACCCTGCTCGCCGCCCGGCTGGCGGCGCGCCGCCGCCGCACCGAGTACGCGCTGATCCGGGCCCGGGGCGGCTCGACCGCCGCGGTGCTGCTTCGCGGGCTGGCCGAGTCCGCGCTGGTGCTGCCGCTCGCGGCCGGAGCCGGCTGGCTGCTCGGCGGGCTCCTCCCCGGCGACGGCGCCGACCTGCGCTGGGTGCTGCTCGCCGCGGTGGCGGCCACGCTGCTCCCGCCGGTCACCGCGCTCGCCACCACCAGGGGCGGTGGCGGGCGGGCCGACCTGATCGGCGCCCGCGCCAACACCGTGCGGCTCACCGTCGAGGTGACCGTGCTCGCCGTCGCCGCCCTCGGGGCGTTCCTGTTGCGTCGGCGGGGGCTCACCCTCGACGGGACGGTGGACCCGTTGCTGGTGTCCGTGCCGGTGCTCCTGGCGGTCGCCGCGGCGCTGGTCGCGCTGCGTGCGTACCCGTGGCCGCTGCGGCTGCTCAGCCGGGTCGCCGCCCGGGCTCGGGGCAGCGTCGGGTTCCTCGGCACCGCCCGCGCCGGGCGGGCCGCCACCACCGGGCCGCTCGTCGTGGTGGTGCTGGCCGTTGCCACCGCCGCGTTCTGCGCCGTGGTGGCGGCCGGCATCGAGCAGGGCCGGGACCAGGCCGCCGTGCGTGCCGTACCCGGGGACGTCCTGATCAAGGGGGAGCGGTTCGCCCCGGACACCACCGAAGCGCTGGCCGCGCTGCCCGGGGTGGGCGCGGCCGCCCCGCTGGTGGTCGAGCCGGGCCAACGTCCGTACGCCGACGAGGCCGGCCGGCTCAGCGTCGTCCGCGAGACCCGGATTCTGCTGATCGACGTTGAACGCTTCGCCGAGGTGGCCCGCCGGGCGGGCGTACCGGTGACCGTGCCCGACCCGCTGCGGGCCACCGGCGACCCGGCGGCGCCGCTGCCGGCGCTGGTCTCCCCGACGCTCGCCAAGGAGTTCACCGCCGCCGGGCTCGCCGACCCGGAGGGGCACCGGCCGGCCTGGCTGGACGTGCAGGGCAACCGGCTGCCGGCGCGGATCGCCGGCACCGTCGAGGAGTTCCCGCTGGTCGACCGGGGGGTGGACCGGTTCGTGGTGCTGCCCTGGCCGGCGCTGCCGGCAACCGCCCTGCATCCGCTGGCCCCCACCGGCTTCCTGCTCGCCGGCGCCGACGTCGACCGGGCCGCGCTGGCCTCGGCCCTCGACGAGGGGCAGCGGCGCTACCAGCGGTCCGGCACTCTCGTCGCCGATGACCGGCCCCGTGCGGCGGAGGTGCTGACCCGCTCGGAGGTCCGCGCCGAACTGGGCGGCAGCGGGGTGAACGGCCTGCTGGTCTTCGGGTTCGTCATCGGCGCGGTCGGTGGCGGGGTGCTCGGCCTGCTCGCGCTCGCGTTCGCGGTGCTCGCCGAGGCGCGCAGCCGGGGGCAGGTGCTGTCCCGGCTGCGCACCATGGGGCTGTCCCGCCGTCAGTGGCGGGGCCTGCTGCTGGTGGAGCTGAGCCCGCTGGTGCTGGTGTCGGTGCTCACCGGCGCGGTGGTCGGCGCGCTGCTGCCGGTGCTGCTCACCCCGGTGCTCGGCCTGCCCGCGTTCACCGGCGGGGTGGCGGTGCGGGCAGGGTTCGAACCCGGCCTGGTGGCCGGCGTGCTGGGCCTCGCCCTGCTGGCCCTCGGCTTCGCGGTCACCGTCGAGGCACTGAACAACCGCCGGATGCGCCTCGGCGAGGTGCTCCGGCTCGGAGAGGAGAGCTGAGATGACCGCGACCGTTTCTGCGATACCGGACCTCGCCACCCTGCAGCAGCGCGCCGCGCAGCGCGCCGCCGAACGGGCCGGCGGGCACGACCGGCTGCGCGGGCACATCGTCTGCGACGGCCTGGTCCGCATCTTCAAGACCGAGGGGGTGGAGGTGGTCGCCCTGCAGGGCCTCGACCTGGTCATCGACCGGGGCGAGCTGGTGGCGATCGTCGGTGCCTCCGGCTCCGGCAAGTCGACGCTGCTGAACATCCTCTCCGGGCTGGACACCCCCACCGCCGGCATCGCCCGGGTCGCCGAGTACGACCTGCTCGCCCTGTCGAACCGGCGTCGGCTCAGCTACCGCCGCCAGGTAGTCGGCTTCGTCTGGCAGCAGACCGGCCGGAACCTGCTGCCGTACCTGACCGCGCTGGAGAACGTGGAGCTGCCGATGCGGCTGGCTGGCGGGCGGGGCCGGCGGGAGCGCCGGGAACGGGCCCGTGAACTGCTCGACCTGGTCGGCGTCGGCTACTGCGCGGAGCGGAAGCCCAGCCAGATGAGCGGTGGCGAGCAGCAGCGCTGCGCGGTCGCCGTGGCGGTGGCCAACGATCCGGAGGTGCTCTTCGCCGACGAGCCGACCGGCGAGCTGGACGAGGCGACCGGCGCCGAGGTGTTCGCCGCGCTGCGGGCCATCAACGCCGAGCTGGGCGTCACCATCGTGGTGGTCACCCACGACCACGCGGTGGCCGGCCAGGTCCGCAGGACCGTCGCCATCCGCGACGGCCGGACCTCCTCCGAGGTACGCCGTACCGCGCGGGTCGCCGCCGACGGCAGCACCGAACTGGTCAGCGAGGAGTACGCGGTGCTCGACCGGACCGGCCGGATGCAGCTGCCGGCGGCCTTCGTGGACGCCCTGACCCTGCGCGACCGGGTCCGGCTCAACCTGGAACCCGACCACGTGGAGGTGCGGCCCGGCGACCGGGCGCACGCCGAACGGAGTGAGGCATGAGCGAGTTGTCTGTGGCGGAGCCCCGTGTCAACACCACGGACGAAGTGGTCCGGGTGGAGGGGGTGAGCCGGACCTTCGGCAAGGGTGAGCACGCCGTGCACGCCGTACAGGACGTCTCGTTCTCGGCCGGACACGGCGAGCTGGTGGCCGTCCGGGGCCGGTCCGGCGCGGGCAAGACCACCCTGCTCAACCTCGTCGGCGGCCTGGACCGGCCGGATGCGGGCCGGGTTCGGGTAGCCGGGCACGACGTGACCGGGGCGAGCGAGCGGGAACTGCTCGCGCTGCGCCGGGGCACCGTCGGCTTCGTCTTCCAGACCTTCGGGCTGGTGCCGATCCTGTCCGCGGCCGAGAACGTCGGGGTGCCGCTGCGGCTGGCCAAGGTGCCGGCGGCGGAGCGGGAGCAGCGGGTGGCCGTGCTGCTGGAACTCGTCGGGCTGGGCGGGCACGCCGCGCAGCGCCCGTACGAGCTGTCCGGCGGGCAGCAGCAGCGGGTGGCGGTGGCCCGGGCCCTGGCGAACGAGCCGGACCTGCTCATCGCCGACGAGCCGACCGGCCAGCTCGACTCGGAGACCGGACGATCCATCATGGACCTGCTGCGGGCCGTGGTGCACGCCCGGGGCATGACCGCCCTGGTCGCCACCCACGACCCGGCCCTGCTGGAGCTGGCCGACCGCACCCTGACCCTCCGCGACGGCCGCCTGATGGACGACTGACCGGGGACGGTCAGTCGCGGCAGCGGCGGTGGTGGTAGGCGAGGGTGATCGTGAGCAGGAGGGGGCCCCAGAGCAGCAGCGGGACGTAGCAGGCCACCAGCAGGGCGAAGCCGGCCGGCGAGAAGCCCAGGCCGTCACTCTCGACGGTGAGGTTTCGGGAGACGACGCCCCAGGTGGCGTACCCCCAGACGAGGGTGGCGCCGACGGCGCCGGCGGTGGCGACGGTGACCGCGAACGACGGCGGCACCCGGCGCCCGCCCAGCAGCGGCAGCCAGCGCGGGAACACCTCACCCCACGGGCGGACCAGGCCGAGCGAGAGCAGCGCCAGCGCCTCCGAGAGCACACTCAGCGAGAGGACGTAGACGCTCTCCCAGCCGTGCGTGCGGGCCGGCGCCCCGTGCTCGTAGGCGCCGAGCGGCACCCCGGCGACCAGGGCGATCCGCCACAGCCCGGACGGCAGGACGGCCAGCGGGATCAGGTGGGCGACGCGGACCGCCCAGGTGGGTGCGGGCCGGCCGTCGCGCGGATGGACGACGGGGCCGGCCAGTTTCACGGCTGCGGGCATCATGTTCCTCCTCGATCGGCGTCCAGCCTGCCCCGGGCATCGGCCCCGGTCGTCCCACCGGGCGGGGAACCACCTCCCCGTTACGGGGGAGAACGCGGCCCTCAGAGCGCCAGCTTCATGCCCTCGTGGCTGGCCACGAAGCCGAGGTTGCGATAGAAGCGGTGCGCGTCGGTGCGAGTCTTGTCGGTGGTGAGCTGCATCAGCGCGCAGCCCCGCTCCCGGGCCCGGTCGATCGCCCAGGTCATCATCTCCCGGCCCAGCCCCCGGCCACGCAGGTCGGAACGGACCCGGACCGCCTCGATCAGCGACCGCTCGGCACCGTGCCGGCCCAACCCCGGGATGTACGTGATCTGCATACAGCCGACCAGCTCACCGCCGAGTTCGGCGACGACCAGGTGGTTGCGCGGGTCGGCCGCGATGTCGGCGAACGCCTTCTCGTACGCGTCGTCCACCTCGGTGAAGTCGCGGGCCTTGCCCAGGACGTCGTCGGCGAGCAGGGCGATGATGGCGGGCAGGTCCGCGCGGACCGCCTCCCGGAAGATCACGTCGGTCACTCAGCCAGCCTGCCACGGCGTACCCGACGGTGCACCTCGGCAGCCGCGCCGCTCAGCGGGCCGGGCAGCGCAGCCCCTCTGCGGGCACGGTCAGGGAGATCAGGTACGCGTCGACGGCGTTGGTGATGCACAGGGTCTGCGGATAGGCCGTGTGCCCCTCGCCCTCCCAGGTGAGCACCCGCCCGACCCCCAGCATCGAGGCGAGCGCGGCGGTCTGCTCGTAGGGTGTGGCCGGGTCGCCGGTGGTGCCGACCACCACGATCGGCGGCGCGCCGGTCGCTTTCCCGGTCGGGTACGGGTCCCGCGCGCCGGGCCACTCCACGCAGCCGAGCATGCCCACGGCCAGGGCCGGGCCGAAGAGCGGATACTTCTGCCGCCACTGCGACTGGAGCTGCCGGATCTGCTCCACGCTCGGCTTCTCGGTCTCGTCCGCGCAGTTGACCGCGAGGTTGGCGTCGAACAGGTTCGAGTAGTGGCCGTCGGCCTCGCGGCCCGCGTACGCGTCGGCGAGCGTGAACACACCGGTTGGGTCGCCACCCTGCAACGAGCTGATCGCCCGGGCCAGCTCCTGCCAGCCCGACTCGGTGTAGAGGGAGGAGATGACCGCGTAGAACACCCAGCCCGCGGTGGCCTCCCGGCCGTTTTTGCCGCGTACCGGGGAGACCTTGGCCTTGTCGATGGCGGCGGTGACCGCCGCCCGGGCGTCCGGGGCGATCGGGCAGCGGCCGGCGTTGGCCGTGCACCAGTGGGCGAAGTTGTCGAAGGCCCGCTCGAAGCCCTTCGCCTGGCTCTCCGAACCGGCGATCAGCTTCTGCTGCGGGTCGACCGCGCCGTCGAGCACCAGCGCCCGCACCCGCTGCGGATAGAGCTGGGCGTACACGGCGCCGAGTAGCGTGCCGTAGGAGTAGCCGAGGTAGGTGAGCTTGTCGTCGCCGACCGCCGCGCGCACCGCGTCCATGTCCCGGGCGGCCTGCGTGGTGCCGTAGAGCGGGAGTTGGTCACCGTATTTGTCGCCGCAGCCCGTGCCGATCCGGCGGTTCAGCGCGACGAACCCGTCAAAGGACGCCGTGCTCTGCGGGTCGGGGTCGTAGCCGAAGCTGGCGTCCAGGTCGGCGTCGGAGATGCACTTGACCGGGCTGGAGCGCTCGACCCCCCGGGGATCGAATCCGACGATGTCGAAGCGGTCGGTCACCGTGACCGGCAGCCCGCCGAACGCCGAGCCGAACGACAGGTAGACGGCGGTGTCCACGCCGGAGGCTCCCGGGCCGCCCGGGTTGATCACCAGCGACCCGATCCGGTCGTGCTGCTGGTTGGAACGGATCCGGATCAGCGCGATCTCGAAGGTCTCCCCGGTGCCGGGCCCGGCGGTCGCGCCGGTGGCTGCGCCGTTGCCCCAGTTGCGGGGTACGAGGATCCGGGCGCACTCGTAGCGCATGCCCGCCGCGCCCCGGCCGACCAACTGATCGGGGACCTCGGGGCAGGCTTGCCAGGTCGGGGCGGTGCCCGGCGGCGCCGCCGGACCCCGGCTCTCGGCCCGCGGCGCGAACGCCGGCAACGTGCAGCCGGCGGTGAGCACCATCGCGGCGACGAACCCGGCCAGGCCCGGCCGGGGCCGGCGGATCCGGTGGAAGAAGCGGGTCACGTGGCAGCCCTCCGTGATCATGTCCGTCGGGCCAGGCTACGCCCGGGCCGACCCGCCGCCGACGATCGCCGCCGGATCCCCGCGCAGCACCTGGTCGACGTCGTAGCGGATCGGGCGCTCCAACTGGTCGTAGGCGCAGGAGCGGGGATCGCGGTCGGGGCGCCAGCGGACGAACTGAGCGGTGTGCCGCAGCCGGTCGCCCTCCATCGCGTCGTAGCCGACCTCGGCCACCAGCTTGGGGCGCAGCGGCTCCCACTCGAGGTTCTTGGTGCCGGTCCACCGGCTTACCCCGCCGGGGATGCGCTGGCCGCGTTCGTGGTCGCCATGTGCCCACGGGTGGTCGCCGCTGACATCGCGGTAGGGCTCCAGCTCGGCCAGCAGCTCCTTGCGGCGGGCCGCGGTGAACGACGAGCTGACCCCGATGTGGTGCAGCACGCCGGCGTCGTCGTAGAGGCCGAGGAGCAGCGAGCCGACCACCGGGCCGGACTTGTGCCAGCGGAAGCCGGCCACCACCACGTCGGCGGTGCGGGCGTGCTTGACCTTGAACATCAGCCGCTTGCCCGGCTCGTACGGCAGGTCGGCCGGCTTGACGATGAGGCCGTCCAGCCCGGCCCCCTCGAACACGTCGAACCAGCGCCGCGCGGTCTCCGGGTCGGTGGTCACCTGGGTGACGTGCACCGGCGGCCGGACCTTCGCGAGGGCCTGCTCCAGCCGGGCCCGCCGCTCCGGGTAGGGCCGGTCGGTGAGCAGTTCGTCGTCGAGGGCGAGCAGATCGAAGGCGACGAAGTCGGCCGGGGTGGTCTCGGCGAGCAGCTTCACCCGCGAGGCCGCCGGGTGGATCCGCTGGGCGAGCAGTTCGAAGTCGAGCCGGGGCTGGCCGTCGGGGCCGTCCCGGCGGATCACGATCAGCTCGCCGTCGACCGCGCACCGGGGCGGGAGCTGGCGGCGGGCCTGCTCGACCACCTCCGGGAAGTAGCGGGTCATCGTCTTGCCGCCCCGGCTGGCCAGCTCGACCTCGTCGCCGTCGCGGAAGATGATGCAGCGGAAGCCGTCCCACTTCGGCTCGTAGGTCAGGCCGGGGGCGGCGGGTAGTTGGGGCACGCTCTTGGCCAGCATCGGCTCGACCGGCGGATTGATCGGCAGGTCCACGGCGACAGTCAATCAGACCGCACCGACAGTGGTGAGGCAGATCACCGTCGGCTCCGGGTGGCGTGTCCCCGGCCCGGCTCCCTCGTCACCCGTTACCGGATGGCGAAACCGCAGGTCAGCGCTACCGTTCGCCGCGTGCCGGAGTGGAGCTGCGGGTGCTGTGGGCGCTGGCGGGTCAGCGTGGAGCTGATCCGGGGGCGCTACCGGTACCGGCTGGTGCACCGCTACCGCCCGGAGCGTGGCGGCGGCGTCAACGTCATCGGCGAGGTCGCCTCGGTGGCCGACCTGGAGGAGCTGCTCCGCCGGTACGCCCCGGTCGGCCTGGCCGACCTCCACGAGGCCGCGTAGCGCGCCGCGCCAGCAGCGTCCGCAGTCGTCACTTTATGACTCACAGGCATGCCGCTCACGAAACCTGTGTCGCTTTGGGCGGGTGGCGATGGGGCCGGAGCTTCGCGGCGAGGGGCCGGGGTTCAGGTGCCCGCGCCAGTCGTACCCTGGCGCTGTCCCGCGCGAGGAGGTGCCCGCCGTGCCCGAGCTGACGTACCCCGAGGTGGGGGCGACCCGCGACGGACGCTTGCCGACCGGCTACCACCACCTGCGCCACCGGGTCCGGCTGCCGGACGGCTGCTTCCCGACCGCGGCGGACGCGGTGCTCGGCTGGCGGCTACACCGGGACGCCGGGGTGGCGATGCGCACCCAGGCGCCCCGCGCCGACGAGGGGGTGCGGGTCACCCCCGGCCTGGGCGTCGGGCCGCTGCGGATCTGGGGCCCGACCGAGGTGGTCTGGGCGGTGGACGAGCCGGACCGGGCCGGGTTCGGCTACGGCACCCTGCCTGGGCACCCGGAGGTCGGCGAGGAGGCGTTCCTGGTCACCCGGGCGGGAGACGGGGTCTGGTTCGAGGTGACCGCCTTCAGCCGTCCGGCCCGCTGGTGGGTGCGGGCCGCCGGGCCGGCCGCCCGGGCCGTCCAGCACGCCTACGCCTGGTGGCTGGGGCGGACGCTGCGCCGGCTCTGCGCCGGTCAGTAGCTCGCGAACGAGCGGATGGTCGCCCGGGGACCGTACCGGGGAGCCTGGATGCCGGCCGCCTCCAGCAGCAGGCAGACCCGCCCCCGGTGGCCCCGGAACGGCTCCAGCAACGCCAGCATCCGGGTGTCGTCGCCGCGCGGTTCCCCGGCGAGCGCCCAGGCCACCGTGTTGGGGATGTGGTAATCGCCGACGCTGACCGCGTCCGGGTCGCCGTACGCGATCCGGATCACCTCGGCGGCGGTCCACGGGCCGATGCCGGGGATCGCGGTGAGCCGGCGGGTGGCCTCGGCGGCGTCGGCGCACTGTTCCAGCCGTTGGGCGGCGGCGGCCGCGCGGCGCAGCGTGTCGGCCCGCCGTTGCTCCACCCCGAACGGGTGGAACACCCAGTACGGGCTGGCCGCGATCGCCGCCGGCTCGGGCGGCAGCAGCAGCGACGACGGCCCCGGCGCCGGCTCACGGAAGTGTCGGACCATCGCCGCGTACGCCCGGTACGCCTCCTTGCCGGTGACCTTCTGTTCGAGGACGGCCCGGAGCAGCCGGGGGAAGACCTGGCCGGTGGCCGGCAACCGCAGCCCGTGGTGCTCCCGGGCCAGCCGAGCCACCACCGGGTGCGCGGCGGCCAGGTCGGCGAAGCCGGTCAGGTCATCGCGGAGCCCGGCCACCGCGTCGGCCCGTTCGACCACCCAGTCGGCACCCGGCCCGTACCCCTCGGCGACCAGGTCACCGGCCTCGGGGCGCAGCGCGAGCGTGGCCGGCCCGGCCGGGGTGCGGGTGGCCCACCAGAAGCTGCCGGCGGAGATCCGGGCGCACGGGTCGTACGGGCTGAAGGTGAGGGCCCGGACCGACGCGGCCAGCCGGTAGCCGGCTGGTGGGCGCAGGGTCCGAGTGGCGGTGGGCAACACCCCACAACTGTGCCAGCTCGCTGCTCACCCGACCGGTGCGGGCTGGACGATCGCTCCTCCGAACCGGCAGAAGATGCAGGGCGAACGGGTGACGATTGGCCAGGCGGTGCCCGGCATGAAGGCGGCGTGGGCGTGGTCTGCGGTTCTCGCATGGAACGTGGAAAGGCGCGTCTCGAAACTGTCCGACCTGGGCGGGAGGGAGTCGCCAGGTGAGAGTGAGATCGCGAGGCCCTGAGTACCGTCGCGGGGACGTGCTGGCGGACCGGCTCGTAATAGTGCTGAAGTTCCCGTAATGGGGGTGGAGCGAAGGGGCGGGGCCATTTGTGGTTTGTTCGTCCGGTCGACCGTGGCGTCGATTCCGGGAGGAGCTGTATTGAGCGAGCTGAAATCTTAGGGGAAACCGTTCGATATCTCCAAGTGGGACGTGTGGGAGGCATACGAGCAGGTCAAAGCGACAAGAGGTGCACCGGGAATGGACGGGGTGAGGCTGGCGGAATTGAGAATGATCTGAAGGGTGGCCTGTACAAGATCTGGCATCGGATGTCGTCGGGTCGTATTCCCCGCCTCCGGTGAAACTGCCGTGTTCGAAGCGGGCGCTGCGGCACCCCGTCTCCTGCCTTGGGGTGCTTGCTTAACGACGCGGTTCGTGTCACGTCTGCAGCCAACGGCGCAGGACCCTCCGGGCCCTGGCTTTACTTCTGCATTCGATCCCACCCCTACCCGTGCACGGCGCGATTTTTTATCCGCGCGTTCCGCGTTCGTTATGAGATTACAACAGGCGACGGTCTGTTGACTGTCGGCTTGCAGGGTCTCCGGCAGGGCTGGAGGCCAAATCTCACATTAATCCCTGTGATCACAGACCCCCAGTTTCGCTGTCCGTGGGGTAAACTCCCGCGGAATTTTCGATGTACGGATCGTGGAATGAGGGAACATGGCTGCCGGTTTGACCGTGGCAGAGGTGCAGTCCCGCACCTACAAGGAACGCGACTCGTGGTGGACGGTCTTCCTCGTCGATCCGCTCGCCTCGCGGCTGGTCTGGCTCGTGGCCCGATACCGGTGGGTGACCCCCAACCGGTTGACCCTCCTCGCCCTCCTGCTCGGCCTCGTCGCCGCGGGGGCCTTCGCCGCGGCAACGCCAGGGTGGTTGATCGTCGGCGCGGTGATCTTCCACCTGAGCTTCGTGGTGGACTGCATGGACGGCAAGGTGGCCCGGCTCAACGGCACCGGCAGCCTCTTTGGCGCCTGGCTGGACTACATCCTTGACCGGGTTCGGGTGCTGATCTGCACCATCGCCCTGATGGGCGGGCAGTACCAGGTCACCAAAGACCCGATCTTCCTGGTGCTCGGCGGTGCCGTTGTTTTCCTGGACATGTTCCGCTACCTGAACGCCCTGCAGTTGGGGAAGGTCAAGAACACGATGCGCCGCGGGCTCGCCCTGCGGACCGAGGCGTCGCCGGAGCTGGCGGCGATGATCGAGGCGGACTACGACGAGGAACTGTTGGCAACGGTCGCGCCCAGCACGGCGGCCGTCATCCAACGACCCGAGATGGTCATCGAGCGGGACTTCCGCTCGCGCTTCACCGGCTTCACCCGTCTGCGTGACCTGCTCGTCCGCTCCCGCGTCCGGGCGCACCTGATCAGTGGCATCGAGTTCCAGATGGCGGTCTTCATCATCGCCCCACTGACCGGCGCCGTGATCGCCGTCTCCGTGGTTGCCGGGGCTCTGCTGTTGGCCTTCGAGCTTCTCCTGATCTTCAAGCTGTGGCTGCTGACCGCCTCGTTCACCCACTACGCCCATGTCCTCGACGAGCAAGTCGCTGAGTCCTCGCCGGCCACGGAGGCTTCCCCGGTACCGGTACCGGTGCCGTGACCGTCGCGCCGGGAAGCGCCCAGAGCGGCGCTTCCCGGCCGGCTCAGCGACGGATGGAGAAGATGCCGGGTGGCGGCGGGGTGGAGTCGGTGGCGTCGGCGTCGTGCACCACTGCGGCGCCTCCGGCGAACCGGTCCAGCTCCTCACCGGCCAGCACCCGGCCCGGGAACCAGTCGCCGGCGGCCCGCCGGGTCAGCTCCGGCACCGGCGGCTCGACCAGGGACGCGACCAGCACAAGGTTGCCGTAGCGCCGCCCGCGCAGCACCGCCGCGTCACCGACCAGGCAGGCCCGGGGCAGCACTGCCCGCACCGTGGCCACCTGCGCGCGGGCGTGCCGCAGCGGCGGGCCGTCGGCGATGTTCGCCAGGTAGGACCCGCCCGGGCTGAGCACCCGGGCCACCTCGGCGGCGTACTCCACCGAGGTCAGGTGGGCGGGGGTGCGGGCGCCGGCGAAGACGTCCGCCACCACCACGTCGTAGCTGGCGTCCCGGCTCGACATCAGGGTGGCCCGGGCGTCGGCGACCCGCACCCGCAGGCGGGAGTCGGCGGGCCACGGCAGCGCCCGGCGGACCAGTTCCACCAGGGCGCCGTCCAGCTCGGCCACCCGCTGGGTGGACCCGGGCCGGGTGGCCGAGACGTACCGGGGCAGGGTCAGCGCGCCCCCGCCCAGATGCAGCACCCGCAGCGGGGCCCCGGCCGGCGCGACCAGGTCGAGCGCGGCGGCCAGCCGCCGCACGTACTCGAACTCCAGGTGGGTCGGATCCGCCAGATCGACATGGGACTGCGGCGCGCCGTCCAGCAGCAGCGTCCACGAGCCCGGCCGGTCCGGGTCGGGCGCCAGCTCGGCCTGCCCGGTGTCGACCTGCTCGACCACCCGGTTCGTGTCGCGTCGGCGACCCATCAGCGCCGCCCTCGCTGAGCCGCCATGCTCAGACTTCTCTGCAGCAGGCGGGCGTCGCCGAGCCGCGCGCGCAGCGTGCGCTCCAGGCCGCCGATGGGGACCAGGTTCTGTGGCGCCCGCGGGTCCTTGTACGGGCTGGAGGCGAACCGCGGCAGGGTGACCAGCGAGAGGTCGGCCAGCTCGATCGCCTCGGCCTCGGGCAGCTCGGCGGAGCACTCCACCCGCACGATGCCCGCCCAGGGCGCCCCGCCGGCCCCCGGCAGCCGCAGATACCACGAGTAGCCACCCCAGGCGGTGCCCAGCCGGAACACCGGGCAGCGCTGGCCCGGGGCCAGCCCGGTGACCACCGCGGCCAGCCGGGCGTCGAGATATTGACTGTGCTGAGTCTTGATGTAGCCGAGGGTGCGGGGCAGGTTCCGGCGGCTGCGCAGTGGGCCGTCCACCACCAGCAGGTCGCCGTCGGTGCGCGCGGCGTCGGAGACCGCCACCTCCAGCGCGGTCAGCGGGGCCTGCACCGCGGCCGGCAGCTTGCTCAGCTCACCGGTGCCGCTCACCCGGTGCACCGGGTAGCGGATCTGCCCGGCCACCACGTCCTGCGCCGACGGGCTGGCGGTGAAGAGTCCTCGGCCCACCCGGGCCCCGGCCAGTTGCGCCGCGCCGCGCTCCAGGTCGCAGCGGACCACCCCGGCCGCGTACGAGGCGGCGATGCCCGGGAAGGAGCCGCCGTCGTCCTCGGCGGTCCAGATGCTGGCGTCGATCCGGCGTACCCCGTCGACCAGCAGCACCACCTCCGGGGCGGGCACGTCCCGCCGGACGTCGACCGCGCGCCAGTCCATCGTCGGCAGCTCGACGTCGGCGTCGACCTGGGCACTGCTCGGCGCCGCCGGTCCGCCTCCACCGGCGGCTTCGAACGAGGACCCGTACGCCGGGTCCCACGCGTCGACGTAGAACCGGGTCACGTCGCCCCCGCCCCACTCACCGGCCGGTCCGTTCCACGCGGGCCGTGCGGGCGTCCTTGCGGACCTCGAAGCGGACCGGGATCCGCTCGGCGAGGGCCGGCACGTGGGTGACCACGCCGACCATCCGGTCGCCCCGGGCGGCCAGATTTTCCAGGGTGGCGGCGACGGTGTCCAGGGTGGCCGCGTCGAGCGTGCCGAAGCCCTCGTCGAGGACGATCGATTCCAGGCTGGCCGCGCTGGTGGACATCCCGGCCAACTGCTCTGACAGGGCCAGCGCCAGAGCCAGCGACGCCTGGAACGTCTCCCCGCCGGAGAGGGTCCGCACCGCGCGCCGCAGCCCGGCGTCGTGGTGGTCGACCACGAAGAATTCGCCCTTGTCGTGCATCAGGTCGTACTGGCCGCCGGAGAGCTCCCGCAGGATCCGCGACGCGCCGTCAACCAGCAGGTCCAGCGCCTCGGCCAGCAGCCAGCGCTCGAAGTTGTTGGCCCGCAGGTGCCCGGCGAGGGCTCGGGCCACCCGGGCCTCCCGCTCGTGGTCGGCCCGCTGCTCGCGCAGCTCGGCGGCCTGCTCCCGGCGCTCCGCCAGCCGACGCAGCTCGGCCTCGGCGCGCTCCACCGCCACCGCGGCGTCCCGCAGCGGGTCGCCGGGCGCGGCCAGAACGGCGGCGGTGAAGAGCGCGGCGATCCGCGCCTCGACCTCGCCGGCGGCGGCCTCGGCCGTGCCGACCGAGGCAGCCAACCCGTCCCGGTCGGTGCGTCGCCGGTCGGCCTGCTCGCCGGCCCAACCGGCCAGGGCGGTCCAGGCGGCGGCCACGTCGTCGCGGTCGGCGGCCGGCGGGCCGAACCGGGCCAGCCCGTCCCGGGTGGTGTCGAACTGACGCCACGCGCGGCGCAGCCGCTCCTGGGCGCCGTCGAGCGCGCCCCGGGCCCGGCGGGCGGCGTCCCGACCGGCGCGCACCGCGCCCGCCGCCTCGTCCAGGGCGTGGCGCAGCCGGGCGTGCTCGGCCAGGCCCTCCCGCAGCGTCTCCGGCGTGGCGGCCTCGGCGAGCTGCTCGTCCAGCTCGGCCAGCCGGGCCCGTAACTGGTCGTGCTCGGCGCGGGCGCGCAGCAGCACCCGGTCCAGCTCCCGGGCGGCGGCGTCGCGCTCCTGCACCAGCCGCTTGGCCGCCTCGCTGGCCACCCGGGCCGCCTTGCCGGCCGCGACCGCCCGGGCCACCGCCGACCCGGCGGGCACCGCCGGCACCCGGGACACCTCCTGCTCGCAGACCGGGCACGGGGCGCCCGCGACCAGGTGCGCCCGCAGCGCCACCGCCTGGTCGGTGGCCTTCGCCTCCTCGTGCGCCCGGAACGCCGCCTCCAGCTCCGCCTCGGCCCGCTCCACGGCCGCCCCGGCCTCGGTGAGGGCAGCGACCGCCGCGTCGTGCTCGGTCTGCGCCGTGGCCACCGCCGCGCGGACCGCCGCCACCTCGCCGGTCAGCCTCTCCCGATCGCCGTGCGCCTTGAGCAGCAGCCGCAGCGCGCTCTCGTCGCCGGCCGCGGCCAGCTCGCCACGCAGCTTCTCCTCCCGCTCCTCGGCCAACCCGACCGCCGCGGTGGCCTCGTCGGCCGCCTCCCGGGCCGCGGTCACCGTCCGGGCCAGCTCGGCGATCCCGTCCGGCGGCCGCACCACGGCCAGCACCGCCAGCTCGGCGTCCAGCGCCGCGAGGGCCGCGGTCACCTCGCGCGCCGTCGCCCGGGCCCGCTCCAGCTCCGGTACGGCCACCGCGACCGCCTCGGCCAGCTCGCGCATCCGGTCGACGCGCTGCCGGGCGTCGGTCAGGGTGTCGTCGTCGACCTCGGCGAGGCCGCCGAGCAGCTTGTCGACGGTCTCCAGTTTCGCCTCGGCCTGTCCGGCCCGCTCGGTGGCCCGCTTCTGCACCTCTTCGTAGATGCCCAGCCCGAGCAGGTTGACCAGGATCTGCTGCCGGGTGGCCGGCTTGGCGTGCAGAAAGTCGGCGAACTGCCCCTGTGGCAGCACCACGCAGCTGGTGAACTGCTCGTACGGCAGCCCGACCGCGTCCAGCACCGCCCGCTCCATCTCGGCGGGGGTGCCGGCGACCACCTCGCCGAGATCCTCCGGGCTGAGCCCGGTGTCGAGCTTGGTGACGTCGAACCCGGGCGGCATGAGCTGGAGCCCGGCGTTGGCGGTCTTCACCGCGCCCCGGCCGTCCCGGCGGACCACCCGGGTGGCCACATACCGGTCGCCGGCGGACTCGAAGACCAGCCGGACCCGGGCCTCGTTCGCCGACGGCGCGAGGGCGTTGGCCAGGCCCCGGGCGCCGCCCCAGCGGGGCACCGTGCCGTAGAGGGCGAAGCAGATCGCGTCCAGCACCGTCGACTTGCCGGAGCCGGTCGGCCCGACCAGCGCGAAGAAGTCCGCGTCGGTGAAGTCGACGGTGGTCTCCTCGCGGAAGACGGTGAAGCCCGCCATGTCCAGCCGCATCGGTCGCATCAGTGATCGACCTGCTTCCTACCGCCGCTCATGGTTGAGCGGTTTGGATGGTTCGCTCTCCGCTCGGCTGTTGCCGGGCTGGAGTCCTGGACCGGCAGTCTGGTCCGGTGGCGATCGGTCCGGTCCTGCAGGATCTGCTTCACCCGTTGGTGCGGGGTGTGCAGGGCGATGTCGGGGTCGCTGGCTCTGTGCAGGATGTTGATCGCGGCGTTCACGTCGGCCTGCCACACCACCCCGCACGGGGTGCAGTGAAACCGGTCCCCGTCGCGTCGGCCGAAGCTGCCGCAGCGGTGACAGGTTTGTGAGGTGTAGGCGGCGTTGACGGGAACGTGCGCAGAGCCTCTGCGCTCCGACACGTTTTCGAGGGCCTCGGCGGTGACGCCTTTGGTCCACGCGGCGAGACGCCGGTTGATGTTCTTGCCGAGCTTCTTACGGCTGGTGAAGCGTTTGGTGAGGTCTTCGGCGATCACGGTGGTGGCCTTGTCGACGACCTCGTGCACGCCGGTGAAGATCTCCGTGCGCACCCGTGCCCGGTGCCGGGCGGCCTGCCGGTCCCGTTTTACGGTGCCGAGGTTGTTGACTTTGACTCGGTGCGCTTTCGCCTGGTCGCCGCGCTGGGCGGCGTTGTTGGCTATCGACCGTAGCTTTGCCCGGCGCCGGTTGCGTTCCTTCAGCCGGTCCGACTCGCTGGTGAGCAGCTCACCGAGGCGGGTGCCGTGGGAATCGCCGTCGGAGTCGGTTAGGGCTTCGGTGTAACCCTTGTCCACACCGATCGTCTGGTCACCGCAGGGCCGCTGCGACGACCGCATCTGTGACGCGTCGATCTGGTAGTGCACCTCGACCCGACCGCCCCGCAAAATCAGCCTTAACGTTCCGGTTGGGGCCACGGTCGTGGACAACGGGATCCGGACCATCCGGCGAGGCTCGAGGCCGGAAACCGAGAGCCACAACCGGCCCCGCCCATCCGTGTGGCTGTTGTGCTGGTCGGCGCGCACGACGATCTGATCGTGCGTGTGGTTGCGGCCCCGCTTCCAATGCTTGCGCATCTGCCGGGCAAGGAACGGGTCACTCGCCCACCGGTCGGCCTTCAAAGCGGTGAACATCCGCTTCAGTTCGACCGGATCGTCGGTGCGCCGACCGATCGCCCGCCGGACCTCGGCCTTGGCAGCCTCCAGGTTCGCCGCGATGTCGGCCATCGCGTCGCGGATGGTTTCCTTCCACGCGTTCGCCAACACACCGAACCGCAGGTGCGTGCCGTCGGCCAGCCACCGGTCCCGCACCTGCCGATCTCTCAACCCGGACCCGACACCGCCGATCGACCCGTAACGCTGCCACACCTCACCACGAACCCGACCCAACCGCCGCGCCTGCTCCACCAACGCTGCATACTTACCTGAATTCAGGTCGGATGAATAAGCAATCCGGGTGACCTTCACCGCTCGCCCCCCACGGCCAGATCAGCCCTTCGAGTTTCTTCACGTAGCGTCGCAGCACACACAGCGGATACGAACGGCACGCACGACCGCCAGCAGGTCCTAAAACCAGAAAAGGCCGACACCTAGTCACACTCCTCGAGCAGCTCGTCGAAGAGTTCCTGGACCCCGTCGTCGGCGTGGCCCCGGCTGCCGAGGTAGTCGGCGAAGAGTTCCCGGGGCGAGCGGCCGGCCCGCTGGGCAGTGCGGATGGCGCTGCCGGGCGCGGGCACCAGCTCCGGGTCGATCCGGATCTCCAGCGCCCGAGGCAGCAGCTCCTGCACCTCCTCGCGCAGCCCGGCCCGGGGCTGCTCGCGGACGTAGACCCTCAGCCAGCCGTCGGGTGGGTCGATCTCGGCGAGCTGGGCCAGGGTGCCCCGAACCGTCCGCAGCGGGGTGGCGCCGGGCACCGGCACCTCCCGGATCCGGGCGGCCGTCGTCGCGGTCACCTCGACCAGGGTCACCGAGCCGATGTTCTCCTGCTCGCCGAAGTCGACCGCGAGGGGGCTGCCGCTGTAGCGGATCGGGCAGGGGCCGATGACGCGTTGCGAGCGGTGCAGGTGGCCCAGCGCCACGTAGTGCGCGTTGCCGGGGAAGACCGTGGCCGGCACCGCGTACCCGAGGACGGTATGCGCGTCGCGCTCGCCGCCGCCGGTGCTGGCCCCGACGACGGTCAGGTGCGCGGTGACCAGGTGCACCCGGTCGGGCTCGGTGAACCCCTCGGCCAGCCGGGCGAGGACGCGCCCGAGATGGTCGGCGTACGTCTGGTTGGCCTCGGCGGCGGTCAGCTCGTACATCTCGATGGCCCGGACGGCGTACCGCTGGGACAGGAACGGCAGCGCGGCGAGCTGCCAGCGTTCGCCGTCGGCGGTCACTCCGTCGATGACGTGCTCGGCGGGGTTGTCGCGGACGCTGCCGCGCAGCGTGATGCCGGCCGCCTCGGCCCACGGCCGCAGCGCGTCCAGCGCCGGTCCGTTGTCGTGGTTGCCGCCGATCGCCACCACGTCCGCCCCGGTGCGCCGCAGCGCGGTCAACGCCCGGGTGACCAGTCGGGTCGCCTCCGGGGTCGGCGCGGCGGTGTCGTACAGGTCACCGGCCACGATGACCAGGTCGGGCCGCTCGGCGACGGCGATCTCGATCACCTGGGCGAGCACCTGCTTGTGCTCGTCGGCGCGGGACTGCCCCTTGAGGACCTTGCCGACGTGCCAGTCGGAGGTGTGCAGGATCTTCACCGTGCTGGCCTTTCGTTCGCGACTGTGGGGCTCCGCTGTGCTGCGCTCCTCGCGCTCACCGGTCCGTCACCACCACTAGAACGGGATGTTGTCGTCGGAGCCGCCCGACCCGACCACGGCGAACGGGTCGGCCGCCTGGGTGATCGAGCGCAGCGTCTCCGAGGGCGCCCGGCCGGCCTCGGAGACCCGGGTGGCCCAGGCCGGGAAGGGAAACTCCAGGCAGAGCGGCACCGGGATGTCCGGCTGGTTGACGAACATGGTGCCCGGTTTGGCCAGCAGCGCCCGCTGCCGCTGGGCGGGCGGGAGGAAGCCGTACTCCGGGCGGGACGCCTCGGCCGGGTCGAGTCGGCCGACCACCCTGATCGCCGAGTTGGTGACGATCCGCCGTTCCACCTCGCTGGCGGTCTGCTGCGCGCCGACCAGGATCACCCCGAGCGAGCGACCCCGCTCGGCGATGTCCAGCAGCACCTCCTTGATCGGGGAGGAGCCCTCGCGCGGGGCGTACTTGTTGAGCTCGTCGAGGACGACGAAGAGCAGCGGCTTGGCGGTGCCGGCCTTCTCCTTGCGCTCGAACTCGCTCTTGAGCGTCACACCGACCACGAAGCGCTGCGCCCGGTCGGGCAGATTGTGCAGGTCGACCACGGTGACCTGGGCGCTCTCCGACGTGTTGATCGAGTGCGGGCGGCGGGTGGCGAGGTCGCCGCGGATGAGTCTGCCGAGGTCCTTCTTGCTGCCGATCAGCCGGCGGGCGAACGCGTTGACGGTGCCCAGGCCGACCGCGCTGCCCGCCCAGTCGCCCCGGGTCTCGTCGTCGTTGAGCTGCTCGACGATGTGGTCGACAAGATCGGTGTAGGAGCCGAGCCGGACGCCGTCGAGGCTCACCCCGCCATCGGCCGGCTGGGCGTACCGGGCCAGGTGGGCGGCGACCGAGTGGACCACCATCGTGTATTGCTGCCGCTCGTCGTCGGCGTCGGCGAAGACGTACGGCAGCAGGCGGTCGGCGCAGAACTCGCTCAGCGTCCAGTAGAAGCTGTCGACGCCGGTGTGCCGGCTGCTCACGTCCGGCGTGCCGGAGGAGTCGCCGACCCGGGGCGGCGCGTAGACCCGCACGTCGGGGAAGGCCCCGGCGGTCAGCCCGAGCTGCGCGTACGCGGCCCGGGTGTCGTCGTCGAGCCGGGCGTTGGGGTGGTCGAGGAAGAGCAGGTCCTCGCCCTTGACGTTGAAGATCAGGGCCTTGGCGTTGACCGCGTCGCCGCCGAGCACGCCGGAGCGGAAGACCGAGTAGAGCAGGAAGGTGGCGAAGCTGGTCTTGGTGGCCACCCCGGAGATGCCGGAGATGGAGACGTGCGCGCCGCGGGTGCCGTCGAGGAAGTCGGCGTTGAGGTAGACCGGGACGCCGTCGCGGCCCATGCCCATCGGGATGCGCCGCTCCATCCGGTCGAAGTGCAGCGCCCGGGCCCGGGCGTCGCCCTCGGCCCGGTGCACCACCGCGCCCGGGGTGGGCGGTACGTAGAGCTCCGGGTCAACCCGGGTGGTGGTGACCTCGGCGGCCTCCTGCACCTGGGCGGGCAGCGTGCCGTCGGCGATGGCGAAGACGTCGGAGTCGAACTGCGCGCCCTCGTGCCGGGCGCGCACCTGGGTGACCACGCCGGCGATCGTCACCGGCTCACGGTCGGGCAGCTCACGGCGGGTGACCACCACGTCGTCGAGCTGCAGGTAGCTGCCGGGGGCGACGGCGGTCCAGAAGGTGAGTGGGGTGGCGTCGGCGGTGCCGAGCACCCGGCCGACCCCGTCGCCCGGGCCGTCGAGCAGGTCGTCGGTCATCGGGGGTCTCCGGTCGGCTGGTCGTCTCGGTCGCGGCGCACGAGGAGCATCCTGCCCGAGGGATGCGACAGGTTGCCACGCGACGCGGCGGACACCACGCCGCGGGCCGGACTTCCGTTTCGGCAGGTGGTGAACCGGACACGAAAAGTAGTGGAAAAAATCTTGGCCGCAGGGCGTGACAGACCAGGGTTCCATGCCGCAAGAATGTGTAACAGCGCATCGAGGATTTCCTCTATGTCGATGCCTCGTGCGCCGCCGGTCGGAACCCCCGCCGACCGGCAGTCCTAGTGAAGGTAGGAACTTCATGCGCCGTACCCCCCTCCTCGGTGGGCTGGCCGCGGTCGCCCTGGTGGCCACCGCCGTCAATGTCCCGGTCACCGCCTCCGCCGCCCCCGTCTCCGCCGACGCGTTCACCCGCGCGGTGACCCACCTCAAGGCCCACGAGGGCAACGGCCTCGTCGATGACGGCCAGGCGTTCACCCTGAAGAACGTGCAGACCGACGCCGACGGCACCGAGCACGTCCGGCTCAACCGCTACCAGGACGGCCTGCCGGTCCTCGGCGGCGACACCGTCGTGCACCTGGGCAAGGGCGACACCTGGCGGGGCGCCAGCCGGACCCGCGCCGCATCCCCGGTCCGGGGCGCCAAGGCCCGGATCGGCACCGTGGACGCCGGCCGCGCCGCGCTCGCCGCCTCCACCGCCGCCGCCCGCCAGGTCGACGGCAGCCAGCTCGTCTACGACGCCACCGAGACCGGCACCGCGCTGGCCTACCAGGTCGTCGTGAGCGGCGTGTACGCCGACGGCACCCCGAGCGAGCTGCACGTGCTGGTCGACGCCACCACCGGCAAGGTCCGCGAAAAGTGGGAGGGCGTGCACACCGGCACGGGCAACACCTTCCACTCGGGCACGGTGACCGTGGGCAGCACCCAGTCCGGCAGCACGTACCAGCTCACCGACGGCACCCGCGGCGGGCACAAGACGTACGACCTGAACGGCGGCACCAGCGGCACCGGCACCCTGGTCACCAGCACCAACAACGTCTTCGGCAACGGCGCCCTGAGCAACCGGCAGACCGCCGCCGCCGACGCCGCCTACGGAGCGCAGGTGACCTGGGACTACTACAAGAACACGTTCGGCCGTAACGGCATCCGTAACAACGGGGTCGCCGCGTACAGCCGGGTGCACTACAGCTCCAACTACGCCAACGCGTTCTGGCAGGACTCCTGCTTCTGCATGACCTACGGTGACGGCAGCTCCGGCTGGTACCCGCTCACCTCGCTGGACGTGGCCGGCCACGAGATGTCGCACGGCGTGACCAGCTACACCGCCGGCCTTGTTTACAGCGGTGAGTCCGGCGGCCTCAACGAGGCCACCAGCGACATCTTCGGCACGCTTGTCGAGTTCTACGCGAACAACCCCAACGACCCGGGCGACTACCTGATCGGCGAGAAGCTGCGCACCAACGGCACCCCGCTGCGGTACATGGACAAGCCCTCCAAGGACGGCAACTCGGCCGACTGCTGGACCAGCACCGTCGGCAACAAGGACGTGCACTACTCCTCCGGCGTGGCGAACCACTTCTTCTACCTGCTCGCCGTGGGCAGCGGCTCGTCGTCGTACGGCAACAGCCCGACCTGCAACAACAGCACCGTGAAGGGCATCGGCAACGCCAAGGCCGGTGCCATCTGGTACCGCGCGCTCACCGTCTACATGACCTCGCGGACCAACTACGCCGGTGCTCGCACCGCCACGCTGTCGGCCGCGAAGGACCTTTACGGCAGCACGAGCACCGAGTACAGCACCGTGGCCGCCGCCTGGTCGGCCGTCTCCGTCAACTGATCCGCTGAACCGGGGCCGGCGGCACTCCTCCGCCGCCGGCCCCCTCGGACGCAGTCGTACCGCTGGCGCTGGCACCGTCATCCGGTGACGACACGCCGGGATGCGTCGTCGCCCGATCCACGGATCAGGCGGCGGGGGCGGAGCCGGCGGGCCGGGCGTCGCCCGGGTCACGGGCGTAGCGGAGCAGGAGCACTCCGTCCGCGGCGGCCAGCACGTGGCGCAGCGGCAGCCGACGCGGCGGGCTGCCGTCCCCGGCGGTGATCCGGTCCGGGCCGGCCCCGGCGAGCA
The DNA here is from genome assembly GCF_040649295.1 of Micromonospora sp. NPDC048999. NCBI lineage: Bacteria > Bacillati > Actinomycetota > Actinomycetes > Micromonosporales > Micromonosporaceae > Micromonospora > Micromonospora sp. NPDC048999. The sequence continues at coordinate 221,047 of NZ_JBEZFI010000006.1, forward strand.
GTGGCGCCACGGTCAGGCACAACTCGTCCACCAGGTCGGCCGCGGTGAGCGCGCCGAACAGCTGCGGGCCGCCCTCGCAGAGCAGCTGGCCCAGCCCGCGGCGGTGCAGCTCGGCCAGGCCAGCGGCGAGGTCCACCCGGTCCTCGCCGCACCGGACCAGGTCGGCCACCTCGGTCAGCCCGGGTGGCGGCTCGGCGCCGGCCCGGGTGAGCACCAGCGGTCGGACCGGCGCGTCGGCGAAGGCCGCCTGGGCGGGGTTCAGGTCGAGCGAGCCGGAGACCACCACCAGGGTCGGGTATTCGGCCAGGCCGTGCTCCCGGCGCCAGGCCCGGCGCGCCGCGTCCAGCCGGACCGCCCGGTAGCCCTCGTGGCGCAGGGTGCCCGCGGCCACCACGAGCCCGTCGCAGAGCATCCGCAGCAGGCCGAAGACCCGCTTGTCCGGCTCGCCGGAGAGCCCGGCGGAGTAGCCGGCCAGGGCGACCGCGCCGTCGGCGCTGGCCACGAAGTTCACTCGCAGGTGGGGTCGGGCCGCACGGCCGTAGAGCGCAGCCAGCTCCGGGTCGGTCAGCGGACCGGTCGAGGGCGTCGGCCAGACCCTCGTGATCGACGTTTCGGCGGTCATTCGCCGGCCGGACCGGTGACCGGAGGGACCGGTTCGGGGGTACGGTGCTGGCAGTCGCACCACTTCCGGCCCGGACAGTCGTCGTGCCGTCGTTCCCGGCACGCTCGGCAGATCATGCTGGCAGCCTATGCCGAGGGAGGATGGGACAGCCATGCCGCGCCAGATCTTCCAGCTCAAGGTCTCTCTGGCCGGGGTCCGGCCGCCGGTGTGGCGGCGGGTGCTGATCCCCGGCGGCTACACCCTGGATCGGTTGCACCGGGTCGCGCAGCACGCAATGGGCTGGCGGGACTGTCACCTGCACTCGTTCGAGATCGACGGCCTCCAGTACGGCGAACCCGACCCGGACGGCGAGCTGGCGCTCCGCGACGAGCTGGACGTCCGGCTGGACGCGGTGGTGGGCAAGGGCAGCCGATTCCGCTACACCTACGACTTCGGTGACTGGTGGGAGCACGACGTGGTGGTGGAGGACGTCTGCGCCGCCGACCCGGACGAGCGCTACCCGTCCTGTACGCACGGGGAGCGGGCCTGCCCGCCGGAGGACGTGGGCGGCCCGCCCGGCTACGCCGCGCTGCTCGCCGCGATCGCCGACCCAGCTCACCGGGAGCACCGGGCGATGCGCGAGTGGGCCGGCGCCGGCTTCGACCCGGACGCCTTCGACGCCGCCCGGGCCAGCACCCTGCTGCGCCGCTTCTGCTGACTGCGGCCACGGGATACCGCGCGGCGGCGCGGTAACGATCTGGGAACGCTCCCATAGACCTATTGACACCCCTGTTGCCTGCCGGCAATCTCATGGGAGCGCTCCCGGCGGTGGTCTGGATCTCATTCCTGCCCGCTCCCGGGTCGCCGTCGGTGGCCCGCATCGGGCCGCTGGTGGCGAGACGCGCGACAGGCACCCCCCACCACATGACACAGCCTCACCACCGAAAGAGGGGTTTCGGATGAGCGTCCCATTCCGCCGCCGTCGGCTCGCGACCGTCGCGCTCGCGTCCGTGGCGGTGCTTTTCGCCGCCACCGCGTGCAGCAAGGACAACAAGTCGAGCGACGACAAGAGCGACGGCCCGATCACCCTGGTCGTCGATGTCTTCGGCGACCAGGGCTTCGGCTACGACGAGCTCTACAAGCAGTACGAGGCGGACCACACGAACATCAAGATCCAGGAGCGGGGCAAGGGCCTCGGCCTCGGGGACTACAACACCCGGCTGACCCAGCAGATCACCGCCGGGTCCGGCGCCGGCGACGTGGTCGCCCTCGAAGAGGGCACCATCGTGCAGTTCTACGCGCAGACCGACAAGTTCGTGAACCTGGCCGACTACGGCGCGAACGACCTCAAGGGCAACTTCCTGCCGTGGAAGTGGGAGCAGGGCACCACGCCGGACGGCACGGTGCTCGGCCTTGGCACCGACGTCGGCTCGATGGCGCTCTGCTACCGCAGCGACCTGTTCAAGGGTGCCGGCCTGCCCACCGACCGCGACGAGGTCGGCGCGCTCTGGCCCACCTGGGACGGCTTCATCGAGGCCGGCCAGAAGTTCGCCGCCGCCGACAAGAAGCACAAGTTCGTCGACTCGGCGACCAACTTCTTCAACGTCGTGCTGATGCAGAAGGCTGGTGACGGCACCGGCTACACCTACTACGACAAGAGCAACAAGCTGGTCATCGGCGAGAACCCGGACATCAAGGCGGCGTACGACCTCACCACCAAGATGATCTCGGCAGGCCTGTCCAACAACCTCCAGTCGTGGTCCAACGAGTGGAACGCCGGTTTCAAGAACGGCACCTTCGCCACGATCGCCTGCCCGGCCTGGATGACCGGTGTGATCAAGGGCAACGCCGGTGACTCGGCGGCCGGCAAGTGGGACATCGCCAAGGCTCCGGGGAGCGGCGGTAACTGGGGCGGCTCCTTCCTGGCCGTGCCCAAGTCGAGCAAGCACGCCAAGGAGGCCGCCGAGCTGGCGAAGTTCCTGACCAGCGCCCAGGGCCAGGTCGAGGCGTTCAAGAAGGTCGGCAACCTGCCGTCCTCGCCGCAGGCGCTGACCGACCCGGCCGTCGCCGACTCGGCCAACGACTACTTCAGCAACGCCCCGACCGGCAAGATCTTCGCCGCCGGCGCCAGCGAGCTGAAGCCGGTCTACCTGGGCCCGAAGAACAACGCGGTCCGCACCGAGGTGGAGAACACCCTGCGCGCCGTCGAGCAGGGCAAGTCCGCCGAGGACCAGTGGCAGGCAGCCCTGAAGAACGGTGCGGCCGCCGGTAAGTGATCCGGCCGCCCGGCCGCGGGTGGCGTCGGCAGCCAGTGCTGTCGGCGCCACCCGCGGTGCCCGGAGAGCCCGGCGTCGCCCGCGTGCGCGGGACCATCTGCTCGCCATGCCGGGGAACCGAGCCCGGGTGGGTGCCGACTGGCTGCTCGACGCGACCCTGTCCCGCCCGTCGG